>USKR01000261.1 GCA_900555215.1 uncultured Ruminococcus sp. | reverse complement strand
GCTCTCCCATAGAGAAGCCCAGCTTTACGGTCATGATGATAATGCCGCAGGCGAGCAGGGCCGCGATCACGAACTCCAGTATCTTTGTAAGGTATTTCAGAAAAAGATGTGCGTATTTCTCCATATGCGTCCTCCTTATAAGGGCGCCCCGCGCTTCCCAAAGGAGTATAGGGGAACGCGGATGCGGTATCCTGGGATTTTATTTCATGTTACTTCTCTTGCGCAGCCTGGAGTCCAGTATCTTTTTGCGGATGCGCAGTGACTTTGGAGTGACTTCCAGAAGTTCGTCTGTATCGATAAAGTCAAGCGCCTGTTCCAGGCTTAAGATCCTGGGCGGCGTGAGGCGGAGAGCCTCGTCCGCACTGGAAGAACGGGTATTGGTCAGATGCTTTGTCTTGCAGACGTTCAGCTCAATATCCTCAGCTTTGCCGTTCTGCCCGATAACCATGCCCGCGTATACCTTTTCACCAGGTCCTATGAACAGTGTACCACGCTCCTGGGCACTGTACAATCCGTAAGTCACAGATTCCCCGGTTTCAAATGCAATGAGAGAGCCCTGTTTACGGTACTGGATATCTCCCTTATAAGGCGCGTAACCCTCAAAGCTTGTGTTTAAGATCCCGTTTCCCTTTGTATCAGTAAGGAATTCTCCGCGGTAACCGATCAGACCTCTGGATGGGATGGAAAATTCCAGGCGGGTGTAGCCTCCGTTCGATACGCCCATATTGCGGAGTTCGCCTTTTCTCTGTCCCAGTTTTTCGATCACAACGCCCGTGAATTCATCCGGTACGTCAATATAAGCGGTCTCCATAGGCTCCAGTTTTTTCCCGCTTTCATCGGTGTGATAGAGCACTTCTGCCTTGCTCACTGCGAATTCATAACCCTCGCGGCGCATGTTTTCAATGAGAACGGAAAGGTGGAGCTCACCTCTTCCGGACACTTTGAAGCTGTCCGTGTTTTCCATCTCCTCTACCCGGAGGCTGACATCTGTGTTCAGCTCGCGGAACAGTCGGTCGCGCAGATGCCGTGATGTCACATACTTTCCTTCCTGCCCTGCGAACGGACTGTCGTTGACAATGAACTGCATCGCAATCGTCGGCTCTGAGATCTTCTGGAACGGGATTGCCTCCGGCTTCTCCGGAGAGCAGAGCGTATCTCCGATGGAGATGTCTGAGATCCCGGAGATGGCTACAATGGAACCGATAGTCGCCTCTTTGACTTCTACCTTATTTAATCCGTCAAATTCATAGAGGCGGCTGATCTTGACTTTTTCCTGTTTGTCAGGATCGTGGTGGTTTACAAGCACCATATCCTGGTTTACTGAAATGGTTCCGTTGTCAACTTTCCCGATGCCGATGCGGCCGACATATTCATTGTAGTCAATGGTACTTATCAGTACCTGTGTGGGGGCTTCAGGGTCTCCTTCCGGAGCAGGGATATAGTCCAGGATCGTCTCAAAGAGAGGTTTCATATCCCGCTCTTCGTCAGAGAGATCCAGCACGGCAACTCCTGCCTTCGCGGACGCGTAGACAAATGGGCATTCTAACTGTTCATCGGATGCTCCCAGGTCGATAAAGAGCTCAAGCACCTCGTCTATAACAGCGTCGGGACGCGCTTCCGGGCGGTCGATCTTGTTGATACATACGATGACCGGGAGACTCAGTTCCAGCGCTTTCCTCAAAACAAATTTGGTCTGGGGCATCGCTCCCTCAAAGGCGTCCACAACGAGGATGACACCGTTTACCATCTTGAGGACACGCTCCACCTCGCCTCCGAAATCCGCGTGTCCGGGGGTATCGATGATATTGATCTTGACTCCCTTATAGTGAACGGCAGTGTTTTTGGACAGGATGGTGATGCCGCGCTCGCGCTCGATATCATTGGAGTCCATGACACGCTCCGCGACCTCCTGGTTTTCGCGGAATACCCCGCTTTGTTTTAACAGCTCGTCGACCAGAGTCGTTTTGCCGTGGTCAACATGGGCAATGATCGCAATATTCCTTACATCTTCACGTTTTGTCTTCATAATATTTCGCACTCTTTCCTTAATATATGTCATTTTTCATAACTGCAACTCCCTTATTCTATCACAAAATATTAATTTTACAAGACCATGGCAATCCTTGTGTCGAAGAGAAGGCGGATTTTGTCGCACGATTCATGGGGGAGAGCGGTTCTGATACGATGTCCTGCCGCATACATTTAGTAGTGACTCAAAAATACCGAAAAGAGGAAGGGAGAGCAGCAAATTATGTCAGATAAGATCATTGAGAACAATCAGGTAACAGTCATAGGTATAGTGGTGTCGGAATTTACATACAGCCACGAGGTGTTCGGAGAGGGGTTCTATATGGTAGATATCCTTGTGAGGAGACTGAGCAGTTCAAATGACAGGATACCCGTGATGGTGTCGGAGCGACTGATCGATGTAAATCAGGATTACCGGGGAAAATGTATTATGGTGTCCGGTCAGTTCCGGTCGTACAACAGGCATGAGGAGCAGAAGAACAGGCTGGTGCTGTCGGTGTTTGCGCGGGAGATCGAGTTTATGGATGAAGAGCCGGACGGGGCAAGAACGAATCATATTCTTCTGGAAGGCTATATGTGCAAACGGCCGGTGTACCGCAAGACTCCGCTGGGCCGCGAGATCGCAGACCTTCTGCTGGCTGTGAACAGACCATATGGAAAGTCCGACTATATTCCGTGTATATGCTGGGGGAGGAATGCGAGGTATGCGTCCGGGTTTGACGTTGGAGAGCATGTACGGATCCTGGGAAGGATCCAGAGCAGGGAGTATGTAAAGAAACTGTCAGAAACAGAGACAGAGACAAGGACCGCCTATGAGGTATCTGTAAGTAAGCTGGAGTGTATGGATGCCTGAACAGCGTGATCGGTAAACAAAGAGTAGTAATCATATGCCAGGTTTGTTAAAAGGATATCATATATTGAGATGAAGTCTCAAATGTGGTATCCTTTTTATATGATTCGCGGCAGAGGGCACGCACACTGCAGCCCCGCTGTCTGCGCTGATGACTATGAGACAGGAGGATGGATGCTATGATAAAGATGATGATGCATGGATGCAACGGAAAGATG
>USKR01000260.1 GCA_900555215.1 uncultured Ruminococcus sp. | reverse complement strand
AGTGGGGCTCGAACAACAGACGATCGTGTTCTGCGGGGTGTCCTTTATGGGCGAGAGCGCAAAAATACTGAATCCTGATAAAACGGTCCTCATGCCGGAGCCGTGCGCGGACTGTGCAATGGCGCATATGGCGGATGCAGAGACGATCCGCCGTATGAGAGAGCGGTATGACGATCTGTCGGTGGTATGTTATATCAATTCGACGGCAGACTTAAAGCGGCATTCGGATGTCTGTGTTACGTCAGCAAATGCCGTTGATATCGTGCGGGCGCTGCCCAGCCGGAACATCTTCTTTATACCGGACAGGAATCTGGCGCGGTTCGTGGCGGAGCAGGTGCCGGAGAAGAACTTTATTTTTAATGAGGGGTACTGCCCTGTCCATGAGCAGATATCCCTGGCAGAGGCTGAGAAGGCAAAGGCAGAGCATCCGGAGGCGGAGGTGCTGACCCATCCGGAATGTCCGGACGCGCTGTGCAGGATGTCAGACTATGTGGGCAGTACATCCGGCATTATCAAATATGCGGGGATGAGCAGCGCGGAGGAATTTATCGTGTGTACAGAGAACGGCGTCCGCTGTGAACTGGAGAAAAGATATCCTCAGAAGCGCTTTTACTTTACGCAGACAGAGCCTGTGTGCAGGGATATGAAGCTGATAACACTTGAAAAGGTACTGCATGTTCTTAAGACCGGAGAAAATGAGATGAATATCGGCAGCAAGGTACGCGGGGAGGCAAAAAGACCTCTGGAACGGATGCTCGAACTGGCAGGGACTAAGCAGACGGCAGGAACCGGCAGAGAATAACAGGAGGCAGACCCGGCAGAAACCGGGGTGGACAGTGGTATAAGAAAAGAGGCAGTAAAGGATGGAGACAGAAGAAAGAAAAGAATATGCAGATGTAGTGATCGCAGGGACCGGCGTTGCGGGGCTTTACAGCGCGCTGAACCTGCCGCGGGACAAAAAGATCATCATGATCACAAAGTCTGATGTGGAGAGCAGTGATTCTTTCCTTGCACAGGGCGGAATATGTGTGCTCAGAAATGAAGAAGATTATGAAAGCTATTTTGAAGATACCATGCGGGCAGGGCACTATGAGAACCGGAAGGAATCTGTGGATATCATGATCCGGAACTCTCAGTCAGTGATCAGGGATCTGATCGGATACGGCGTACAGTTTCAGCGCGCGTCAGGCAATCCGGCAGACGAAAGCGGTCAGGATACTGAAGGAGAGGGCCTGCTCAAAGGCTATGCGTTTACCAGAGAAGGAGCGCATTCCAGACCCCGGATCCTCTTTCATGAGGATGTGACGGGAAAAGAGATAACAAGCAGGCTGCTTGCCGGGGTGCGTGAGCTTGATAATGTAGAGATATGGGAGTATACTGCCATGACAGATATCATTGTCAGCGGCGGAAAATGCAGGGGAATCATCGCGGAAGAGACCGGGGAAGGAAACGGCGGACAGGGAGCGGCACGGAAACGGATCAGGATATTTGCGGAGGATACTATCATTGCCAGCGGCGGAATCGGGGGAAGATATGAGCATTCCACTAATTTCCCTCATCTGACAGGGGATGCTCTGGTGATTGCCAGAAAACACGGTATCCGGCTGGAACATCTGGATTATGTGCAGATCCACCCTACCACGCTTTATTCGAAAAAGCCGGGGCGGAGATTCCTGATCTCTGAGTCTGTGCGCGGAGAAGGCGCAGTCCTTCTCAATAAAGACGGCGGGCGGTTCGTCAACGAGCTCCTGCCCCGCGATGTGGTGACCGCGGCGATCCGGGAACAGATGCAAAAGGACGGTACGGATCATGTCTGGCTGTCAATGCAAGGGATTGAGAAGGAAAAGATCCTGAAACATTTCCCTAACATCTATCAGCACTGCCTGGAAGAAGGGTATGACGTCACAAAGGAACCGATTCCGGTTGTCCCCGCACAGCATTACTTTATGGGAGGAATCTGGGTGGACAGCGACAGCAGGACCTCGATGGAGCATTTATATGCCGCCGGTGAAACAAGCTGCAACGGCGTGCACGGCGCAAACCGCCTTGCCAGCAACTCTCTTTTGGAGAGCCTGGTGTTTGCCCGCAGGGCAGCAGATAAGATATGCCGGGACAGAGGCTGGTCGGTATCGGATTTAGTACATGAAAGAGAGGATATAGCATGAATAAGATCACAATGACACTCCAGGCGGATCATCTGATCCTGGAGGCGCTGAAGGAAGATATCTCGAGCGAGGACGTGAGCACGAACGCTGTGATGAAGGAATCGGTCCGCGGAGAAGTGGATCTGATCTGCAAGGAGGACGGCATTATCGCAGGGCTTGAGGTATTCCGGAGAGTCTTCCAGCTTCTGGATGGTGAGACAGAGACGGAGTTTTACTGCAAGGATGGCGACGAGGTAAAGAAGGGTCAGTGCATGGGCAGGGTTGCCGGGGATATCCGCGTACTCCTTTCAGGAGAGCGGGTGGCGCTTAATTTCCTCCAGAGAATGAGCGGCATCGCGACTTATACCCGCTCAGTGGCAGCACTCCTTGAAGGCACAGGGATCAAACTTCTGGATACAAGGAAGACAACACCGAACATGAGGATCTTTGAAAAATATGCAGTCCGCGTGGGAGGCGGATACAATCACAGGTACAATCTGTCTGACGGCGTGCTGTTAAAAGATAATCATATCGGCGCGGCCGGAGGAGTGGCGCAGGCGGTCAAGATGGCAAAAGAGTACGCGCCTTTTGTGAGGAAGATCGAGATCGAAGTAGAGGATCTGGATATGGTCCGGGAGGCTGCAGAGGCAGGCGCGGATATCATCATGCTGGACAATATGTCCCCGGAAGATATGAGAGAGGCAGTGCGGATCATCGGAGGACGTGCCGAGACAGAGTGTTCGGGCAATGTGACCAGAGAAAATATCGCCGGTCTTGCCGAGATCGGCGTGGATTATATTTCAAGCGGTGCGCTGACACATTCTGCTCCGATACTTGACATTTCCATGAAAAACCTTCATGCTGTATAGAAGAGGAAAAAGGGTTACATATTTCCGGAAGTCCAGCTAAGAAATGTCAAGAGGTGATATGAAAAAATTAAATTTAGTACAGT
>USKR01000259.1 GCA_900555215.1 uncultured Ruminococcus sp. | reverse complement strand
GCAAAAGAAATACACGAACAGAATATTACCCTGGAGGAGTACCTGGGGGAATGAGTGGGATTTATTGACGTAAACAATCGGATTTGTTAGAATAAAACAGTAAAAAATAGATTTATGAAGCAACAATATAGTTTCTAAATCGTGATTGTACATACCCTGCCCGTTTGAGTGGCAGGTGTGAGGGAGAGGATTGATATACATAAGGAGGAAAACCATGGAAGATTTAACATTCGGGGAACAGGTCAAGATCATCCTGGGGAGAAAAGGGATGACAATTAAACAGCTTGCTGAGCTGATCGAAGAAAAGACCGGAAAAAAGATGTCAAGGCAGAATCTTACACAGCGGCTTGGCAGGGATAATTTTCAGGAGCAGGATATGCGAATGATCGCGGATATCCTGGAGTGTCCGTTCCGCCTCAGTATTATGTCCGTGGAAGTACAGCCCCAGAGGAGTACGGCGGCGCTGGAGAGAGCAGCAGCTATGCGGACAGATGCTGTGGAGCACAGAAAGGATCTTATAGCAGAACAGGCGGCAGAAACTTTGGTGGTGATCGGGAGAGATGAAGTAAAACAGGAGGCGCCCGGAGAGAAGGATGAGCAGGAGACGGCTGCAGCTGTTCAGCAGGAGGAAACTGCTCCGGGAGAGCGGGACATGACGATCGGAGAGCTCTATGATATGCACAGGGAACTGTCAGAGCTGGAAGAGAGTGTAAAAGCCGGGGAGCCTGTGGAAGAGATCCGCAAAGAGCTGGAGAAGCCGAAACGGGAAGGCATCCTCAGAGGAGGGCTTTTCCTGCGGAGAAAGCAGAATAAGAACACCGTCGAACCGGCTGTTCAAAAAGAAGAGAAAACAGGGATAGATCCTGATGTATCCGTGACGGCTTCGGGAGCGGAGGATGCGGATGTGAAGCAGGAGGAAGCGGTAAAAGAAGAGGCGGCAGTTATCCGGGACACTGCACAGATGGAAGAAGTGTTCCAGGAAGAGCCTGTCAGCAAGGCAGAGGATAATTTTGAGCCGGTTATTCCGCAGAATGATGCGGAAGAGGACGCGGCGGCAGGGGAGGTCAATCCGTATACCGGAAGAGAGTACCAGTCCAACAGCGTGCGCATGCATCCGACCAGGATCGGATATGTGCAGGTGTATGACCGCACGATCCATAAGTGGACAGACATGACGGAGTGGGCGTTCCTCGGGCTTCAGGAGCGAAAAAAAGCGCTTCTCGGCAAAGCGTATGAGCCCCCGATCTATCTTGACTGACGGCAGTATTTCTGAAGCGATCCCGGCATACGGAACATGAAATAAATATGACAGAATATAGACTTCACCCCGCAGCAGTGCCTGCGGGGTGAAGCGTATCAGAGAGGAGGAAGCGATATGGAATGGAGGACCCTGCTGTCCGCGAAAAGGGAGCGGGAGGGCGCGCATAAGCCGCGGTCGTCTGATCTCAGGAGTGAGTTTGAGAAAGATTATCACAGGATCATAGGGAGCGCTTCGTTTCGCCGGCTTCAGGATAAGACACAGGTCTTCCCGCTTGATAAGAGTGATTTCATTCGGACAAGGCTCACACACTCTCTGGAAGTTTCTTCCCTCGGGAAGTCTCTGGGACAGAACATAGGGGAAAATATCCTGAAATACAGACGGAATTCGGGATTTACGCCCCATATGAAAGAAGATATCTCCCACATACTGGAATGCGCGGGGCTGATCCATGATATCGGGAACCCTCCTTTTGGACATTTTGGGGAGATTGCGATCAGGGAGTGGTTTGCGAGGAATCTGTCCCGCCTGACGTTTCGGGGGCATACTGTGGAGAAATTGCTGAATGAACAGATGAAACAGGATCTCCTCCATTTTGAAGGAAACGCTCAGGCACTCCGCCTGGTTACAAAGCTTCATTATCTTGTGGATGAGCACGGTATGAACCTGACATACGCTCTCCTTAATACAATTATCAAATATCCCGTGGCTTCCACAGAGATCAATGAGAAAAGCGGCAATTTAAAAGATAAAAAAATGGGATATTATCTGGCGGATGAAAAAATCTTCCGGAATGTGACAGCGGCGACGGGGACGGGAAATAACAGACATCCTCTGACTTATATACTGGAGGCGGCCGATGACCTGGCGTACAAGACTGCAGATATTGAGGACGCGTTTGTTAAAGGTTTTATCTCATACAATACACTGGAACGTGAGCTGGAATCTTTGGAAAGAGCTATCCCGGAGTCGCCTTTCCGGCCTCTTGAAAAACTGCGTCAGCTCTATGAACGAGGGATCGGGAAGGGCGTGAGCAATCCGGAGTCTTACGCAGTGAAGAACTGGATCGTAAGCGCGCAGGGCTTCCTTATCAGCTGCGCGACGTTTGGTTTTACCTCAAACTATGACAGGATCATGGAAGGCACGTTCTGCTGTGATCTTTTCCACGGCACTTATGGAGAGAAGCTTATGGATCTGCTGGGGGATATGGCATATCGGTATGTTTTTTCTTCAATGGCGATCTATAAGATGGAGGTTTCGGAATCTCCGATCCTGAATGACCTGATGGACAAACTGGTGCATGCGGTCCTGTATTATGATACGGGGGAGCCTCAGGATACCATCGATAAGCGGGTAGTCTCGTTTATCTCTGACAACTATAAAAATGCGTATAAGCTTCAGGCGGAGGGCAAAAGTGAGGAGGAGAAGCTCTATCTGCGCCTCCTCCTTGTGACGGACTATGTGTGCGGCATGACGGATAGTTATGCGAAACGCCTGTATCAGGAAATGAACGGGATGTTCTGACCTACGCACCGGCACCAGTGCCCAAAATCGCTGCTGTCGCTGCGTTCCTCCGCGGCAAGCCCGGGGAAGTCGGAAAAGGAGCGGGTAAATCTCGGAAATCCGAACAGGTCTGCCGCACGCGCTTCCTGAGGAGCATATATGCCGGGAACCCCCAGCCATGTGCGGCCGCCTTCCTCGATCAGCATGAGATGATTGTAATTATGGTAACCGTGGAGCAGGAAGCTGTTGTTTGCAAGCGGCCAGAACTTTCTTGGGAGCCGGGCGATGTCTGAACGTTCGATCTTTTTTGCTTTCGGCTGAGACGGTGTTTCGGGCTGGGTTTGCGTTTCCGGCTGAGGCT
>USKR01000258.1 GCA_900555215.1 uncultured Ruminococcus sp. | reverse complement strand
TAGGGAGGTTTGACGGCAGATATATGCTTGAGCAGTTCTGTCCGTCTTCCAAAGACTGTGATCTGCTTATGCCGGCTGTCTATGCCCGCTGGAACGAGCTTGACAGGGGTACGCTTGATTATGAGGAATACGTGGAGCACACGGTTTCTGCGGTTCCCGCGCGTCTGGAAGAAGCCGTGAGAGAATTTTTCCGCGGCTGGCCGGACTATATCAGTCCTATCCGGGATACCGCGGAACTGATCGGGGAACTCTGTGAAAATGAAGTGCCGGTGTATCTTTTGTCTAATGCCCCTGTATATTTTGCAGAATGGGCGTCAGACTATGATCTGCTCAAAAAATTCAGCGGGACCGTATTTTCAGCCCCGCTGAAGATGGCAAAGCCTGACCCTCAGATTTACCGTTATCTGTTCGATACGTTTTCTCTGAAACCTGAGGAATGTTTTTTTATCGATGATCTGAAGGAGAATATCGAGGCGGGCAGAGCGCTTGGGATGGACGGAATTGTATTTAAAGGAGATATCCGGGAAGTGAAAACCGCCCTCGGCATGATGTGACTGTAACCGGTGCGATACCGGATAACAGCTGCACATCATACCGCTGAGGCGGTTTTGGTATGCGCTTATTTGATTTTTACTTTTTCACGGCCTGTAAGTGATATCACAGACAAAAAGAGAGTCCCGGCAGCAAGAAAGAAATCTGCCAGGTTGCAGGTTATAGAGGACAATTTTTTACTGCCCGATTTAAAACCGATATAGTCTGTGACATGACCTCTGGCAAAGCGGTCCAATGTATTGCTCCATGCCCCGGCTGTCATCAGTGAGAGAGCAGTCTTTTTCCAGAAGCCTTTTTTACAAAACAGTGCCAGCATGTAGAAAATGCTGACAAATCCTGCCGCGGCGAGAGAAAAAGCTCTCACGATCCCGGGACTGCCGGACAGAAAGTTAAGACACATGCCCGTATTGGAGACCCGCCGAAGGACGATGGGACCTGCCAGATCTTTTTCCTCCCCCTTGTCCAGATTTTGTTCGATATAAGATTTAAATATCTGATCTGCTGCGAACAGTATTCCTGTCCCGCACAGAAACCAGCGATTTTTCATATGATTACATGCCTGTATTTCCGTCTGTACGGCTTTATTTCTGCTTCATTTTCTCAGCGGCTTTGTCTGCGGCCGCACTGACCTTATCTGCAGCCTTCTGTGCCATTTCTTCAGCCTTATCCGCGGCTTTATCGATAGCATCCCCTGTTTTATCTGCAGCTTTCTGCGCCATGCTGCCAGCTTTCTTTGCGGCTTCTTCAGCCTTATCTGCCATATTTTCCACTGCGTCCGCAACTTTTTCTTTTACGCTGTCAGCATAATCCTCAGCGGTATCTTCTCCGGTTGGGACATCCTCTGCATCTGCATCACAGACAGTCACTTTTTCACCGCAGTAAGGGCAGTAGGACATATCCTTTGATACCATCCTGCCGCAGCCTGCGCACTCGGAAGCTCCCCGGATGTGCGCAATCTTTTTTTCGTAATCTTCGATCGCGGTCTCTCTGTCCCTGACTGCATCGCAGAGTGCTCTGGCGGATTCCTCGATTTCTTCACCCGCTTTATATCTGTCATAGATTCTGCGCCCGAGTTCCATGAGGTCTACTGCATTTCCTCTTGCAAGCCCCCGGATCTGTCCTTTGATCCTCTGTATCTCGATCGCATCTCCTGCTTTACTGGTGACAGTTTCCGCTGTCTCCCCAAGACGTTTCCCAAGATCTTCAAAAAAATCTCTCATAGCTATCATTCTCCCTTCTTCTTTCGCCCGTCCCGGACCTGTGGGATACCAGGAATTTCCCGGCGTTTTGATTTATAACCATTATACCCCATTAAGCGGTGACTTCAACACATCACGGAGGAATTTATACTTTTTTAACCTGAAGGACCTTTTCGGCGGGAGGAACAGAGTCCGTCCGGCGACCGGCATACTTTGCTTCCGGCGTTCATATTATGGTTATAAATTCTTTCCAGGAGTTTCTTTATGCCTGATACAGATACATGCCGGGAACAGATCCTGTCTGAAGATTACAGGGATTTTATCGGAAATCATGTGCGCACGCCTTTTTTTGACAGCATGCTGAAGGAGGAAAGATGTGAACAGGATGCCGGCTTTGATTACAAATGTATTTATCTGCCGTCAGATCTGGCGGATCCGATCAGTCTTGCGAGATATTCTTACAATTCCATACCTAAATGTTACGCACCTCTTGCAATGGAGACGCTCAATCAGGCGGGAATACTGCCGGTACAGAACTACCCGACTCTTCAACTGAAGGGACAGGGCGTGCTGATCGGATTTATGGACAGCGGGATTGATTATACAAGCGGCCTGTTTCGGCAGCTTGACGGTACGACAAGGATCATATCCATCTGGGATCAGACGGTCCAGTCCGGCACGCCGCCGGAAGGTCTCGCCTATGGCAGCGAATTTACAGAAGAGATGATCAATGAAGCTTTAAGGGCGGAAAATCCTCTGGAGACTGTTCCGACTGTGGATGAGACCGGACATGGTACATATGCGGCAAGTCTCGCGGCAGGCTCGGCAGATCCCGGACAGCAGTTTTTGGGAGCCGCGCCCGAGGCAGGTATTGTGGTGGTAAAGCTGAAGCAGGCAAAGCAATATCTCAGAGATTACTACTTCATTCCCGGGGATGCCGTGTGTTATCAGGAGACAGATCTCATGCTTGGACTTAAATATCTGAATGACGTGGCGGATGCGCTGGGGCTTCCGCTGGTGGTGTGCGTCACTGTGGGATCCAGTATGGGAGGGCATATCGGGACCCTTCCCCTTCCGTTTCTTATCGATGGTTACAGCACGAGAGCAAACCGGATCACAGTGGTCGGAACAGGGAACGAGGCGGATAAGAGGCATCACTACTACAATGAGATAGAAGACGAGGAAGACACAAAGACAGTGGAGCTGCGTGTGGGAGAAGGCGTCCCGGGATTTTCTCTGGAACTTTGGACGGATATACCAAATATCCTTTCGATTTCTATCATTTCGCCCTCCGGCGAAAATACCTCGCGGATCCCGTTTCGTGTTGGAGCAAGCGCGGAACTTGATTTTCTGTTTGAGCGGACAAAAGTTTC
>USKR01000257.1 GCA_900555215.1 uncultured Ruminococcus sp. | reverse complement strand
CCCGCCATCAGAGTCAATGGTCCATAGGAACCCAATCCGCACAGTGTCAAACACAAGCTCTTCCGCCGCGCGTCCTCCAAGCGCGACTACAATCATAGCTTCCAGCTCTTTTTTCGTATTTAAGAACTTCTCTTCCTCCGGAGTCTGCATCACATATCCAAGGGCACCCATGGTCCTCGGCACAATGGTGATCTTCTGTACTGGTTCTGTATTTTTCTGCAGAGCTGTCACAAGGGCATGTCCGACCTCGTGATAGGAGACGATCCTTCTCTCCTCCTTGCTCATAATACGATCCTTTTTCTCTTTTCCCACAAGGACAACTTCCACTGCCTCAAAAAGATCTTTCTGGCTGACTACCTGACGGCCGTGTTTTACCGCGTTGATCGCAGCCTCGTTGATCATATTCGCAAGATCAGAACCGACCGCTCCGGATGTTGCGAGAGCAATGGCTTCCAGATCCACGCTTTCATCCATCCTGACGTCCTTTGCATGTACTTTCAGAATATCGATACGCCCCTTCAGATCCGGCTTATCCACGATGATCCTCCGGTCAAACCTTCCCGGGCGCAGGAGCGCGGGATCCAGGATCTCCGGACGGTTCGTCGCCGCCAGGATCAGAAGACCTTTGTTTGTGTCAAATCCGTCCATCTCCGCAAGGAGCTGGTTCAGGGTCTGTTCTCTCTCATCATTGCCTCCCATAGCTGTATCACGTGTCTTTCCGATGGCATCGATCTCATCGATAAACACGATACACGGTGCCATCTGCTGCGCCTGCTTAAACAGGTCACGCACACGGGAAGCGCCCACGCCGACATACATTTCCACAAACGCGGAACCGGACAGAGAGAAGAACGGTACCTTTGCCTCCCCTGCAACAGCCTTTGCAAGCAGCGTCTTACCGGTTCCCGGGGGACCTACAAGAAGCGCGCCTTTCGGCAGTTTTGCCCCGATGCCGCTGTATTTGCCCGGATTGTGCAGGAAATCAACCACTTCCTGAAGGGATTCCTTTGCCTCGTCCTCCCCGGCCACATCCTGGAAGGTCACACCGGTCTCCTTCTCCATATACATCTTGGCATTGCTCTTTCCGATGCCCATCATGCCGCTTCCCTTTGTCATCCGCTTCATGACATAAAACAGAAGGAGCGCCGTAAGTCCCAGCGGCAGAAGGATCGTCACAAACAGCTCGATGAACATCTGTCCCATGGTATCCGGGACTTCTCCTTTAAATTCCACGCCCGCGTCGTCAAGTTTCTGCGCCAGTGCATAGTCATCGACATATCCCGTATAATAATCCGGGGATTTCTCTGTATCATCTTCCTCATCTGCCTGGCTCTGCTCCTGGTTCTGAAACTGGCTCAGAAACTGATCCTGGAACTGCCCCATCATCCCCTGGATCCCGCCGCTCTGCTGCTGTTTCTCCGCCCGTTCCTTCGCCTCCTCTATCCTTGCCTCATCGGTGAGGACGATGTAAATGCGGCTGCTGCTCAGCCTGACTTCCTCTACCTTTTTATCGTCGACCAGCTCCAGGAATTTATCATAACTGATCTCCTCCGGACCTGATCCGCGCATAAGAGAATAAAATCCCAATACCATAAAAGTGACCAGCAGGGTTGTAATGAGGATGACCCCCCAGCCCTGCCGGTTATTTTTAGGATTATTCTTATTATTCTGGTTATCCATTCTTTTCCTCCTAAAATCAGCTATTACCATTATAAGTACAGGTTTTGCATAAATCAATAAAAAGATTATGAAAATATTGTAAAACCATGACTTTTTATAGTATACTGGGTACGAAATATGTCCTTTGGATCGTTTGCCGTCTGGCGGATACACCGCACCCGCCGGCAGGAACGTCTGAGGTCTATGATATATAAACAGAATCTAGATAAGTGGGGAATGAAAATGAGAATCGGTTTTGACAATGACAAGTACCTGAAAATGCAGTCCGAGCACATCCGTAATCGGATCAACAAATTTGACAACAAGCTTTACCTCGAATTCGGGGGCAAGCTGTTCGATGACTATCACGCGTCACGCGTACTCCCGGGCTTTGCTCCCGACAGCAAGCTTCGGCTTTTAAAAGAACTGAGCGCGCAGGCGGAAATCGTGATCGTGATCAGCGCAAAAGATATCGAAAAAAATAAGATCCGCGGAGATCTGGGGATCACCTACGACACAGATGTACTCCGCCTGATCGACACTTACCGCGAGCAGGGGCTCTATGTGGGAAGCGTAACGATCACTCAGTTTTCCGGGCAGGAAAGTGCGCTCCTGTTCAAGAACCGTCTGGAAAAGCTCAATATTCCTGTGTACCTGCACTATGTGATCCCAGGATATCCTTCCAATGTGCCGCTCATCATCAGCGATGAAGGATACGGAAAAAATGACTACATCCGCACGACCAGGCCTCTTGTGATCGTAACAGCGCCGGGTCCGGGAAGCGGAAAGATGGCAACCTGTCTTTCCCAGCTCTATCACGAACACAAAAGAGGAATCCACGCAGGGTACGCAAAATTTGAGACATTCCCCATCTGGAACCTCCCTCTCAAGCATCCGGTGAACCTTGCTTATGAGGCGGCAACAGCGGACTTAAACGATGTAAACATGATCGATCCATTCCATCTGGAAGCTTATGGCGAGACAACAGTCAACTACAATCGGGATGTGGAGATCTTCCCTGTGCTTAACACGATCTTCGAAAAAATCTACGGCGAAAGCCCGTACAAATCCCCGACGGACATGGGCGTGAACATGGCCGGGAACTGTATCTGTGATGACGATGCATGCCGCGAGGCATCAAAGCAGGAGATCATCCGCCGCTACTACGCGGCTCTGAATGCTCTGGTAAAGGGAGACGCGTCTGACAAAGAAGCTCAGAAGATCGAACTTCTCATGAACATGGCAGGAATTACTGTTTCGGACCGCGCTGTTGCAGTCAAGGCTCTGGAACGCGCCAGAAAGACCGGCGGCCCTGCTGCCGCGCTTGAACTTGAAGACGGAAGGATCATCACCGGAAAGACCACCAATCTTCTCGGCGCCTCCGCTGCCCTTCTCCTCAATGTATTAAAAGAGCTGGCAGGACTGGATCATGGACTCCATATCATTTCTCCCGAGTCTATCGAGCCGATCCAGAAGC
>USKR01000256.1 GCA_900555215.1 uncultured Ruminococcus sp. | reverse complement strand
CCGGAACATGTTTCCGGTCAGGATAATGCTAATATACTGATCTTCGCTAATTCTGAGTATTTCAATGAGATCAAGGAAGAGGCGGTCCATCTTCTCAGGAATATTGATGATATGACAGTGCCTGATCTGATGGAAGCGGTAAAGAGATGCATGACATATAAGCTGGAGATCAGTGATTATCTGGATATTATCGCGATCTGGTACAGGGATGTGCTCATATATAAAGCAACAAAAAGTGTGGACCGCGTCGTATTTTCTGATCAAATGAAATATATCAGGGAGCGGGCGAGCAAGAGTTCTTATGAAGGCATTGAAAATATACTCGACGGGATCGAGAAAGCAAAGTCCAGGATGAAGGCGAACGTCAATTTTGAGCTGACGATGGAACTGCTCTTACTGACAATAAAGGAGAACTGACAAAATGACGAAAGTGATTGGAGTGAGGTTTCGGACTGCGGGGAAGATCTATTTCTTCGCACCGGGAAAGTTTGATATAAAGCAGGGAGACAATGTGATCGTGGAAACTGCCCGTGGAGTAGAATTCGGACGAGTGGTGAGCGGTCCCAAGGATGTGAAGGATGAAGAGGTGGTACAGCCTTTGAAGTCTGTGATCCGTCCTGCCAATGAACAGGACAGGAAGACGGTTGAGAAAAACAGACAGAAGGAAAAAGAGGCATTTAAGATCTGCCTGGAAAAGATCCGCAAGCATAAGCTGGAGATGAAGCTGATCGATGTTGAATACACATTTGACGGGAATAAGATCTTGTTCTATTTCACGGCGGACGGAAGGATTGATTTCCGTGAGCTGGTGAAGGATCTGGCAGCAGTGTTCCGAACAAGGATCGAGCTCCGCCAGATCGGAGTCAGAGATGAGACGAAGATCAGGGGCGGTATCGGCATCTGCGGCCGTCCGCTGTGCTGCAGCACCTATCTGACTGAATTTTCGGCAGTATCCATTAAGATGGCGAAAGAACAGAATCTTTCGCTGAATCCGACGAAGATCTCGGGTGTATGCGGGAGGCTTATGTGTTGTCTGACTAATGAGGAAGAAACTTATGAAATGCTTAACAGCCAGCTCCCTTCCGTGGGTGATATGGTCACGACAAAGGATGGGCTCAGCGGAGTGGTGCATTCGCTGAGCGTGTTGCGCAGGCGGGTGAAAGTTGTGGTTAACCTGGAAAATGATGAGAAAGAGATCCGTGAATATCAGGCGGATGACCTGAAATTCAAGCCCCGCAGGAAGAAACAGAAAGTTTCTAAGGAAGAGATGAGGAAGCTGGCTGCGCTGGAAAAAGGAGAAGGAGCGTCAAAGTTAAATGACAAATGAGATACGGGCATCGCTGGTGAAAGCCGGGGAGCGTTTGGACGACCTGCAGCTTAACGGGCTGGAACTTATCCAGGATCCGAAGAAGTTCTGCTTCGGCGTGGACGCGGTTTTTCTCTCGGATTTTGCCAGAGTGAAGCCGGGAGAGACGGTCCTGGATTTGGGGACCGGTAATGGAATTATCCCTATACTGCTGGCTGCAAAGACACAGGGCGGGAAATTTACCGGGCTTGAGATTCAGGCGGATACAGCGGATATGGCACGCAGGAGCGTGCGTTACAACGATCTGGAGGAGCGGATCGAGATCGTGACAGGGGATATCAAAGAGGCGGCGGAGATATTTAAGCCGGCCTTTTTTGATGTGATCACTACGAATCCGCCTTATATGCTGGCGGACCACGGGCTGCGCTGCCCGGATGACGCCAGGGCGATCGCACGGCATGAGGTGCTCTGCTCCCTGGACGATATCCTGTGCGCGAGCATGCGCCTTCTGCAGGACAAGGGCCGTTTTTATATGATCCACCGTCCTTTCCGGCTGACGGAGATCATGATCAAGATGAATTATTATAAGATCGAGCCAAAGCGGATACAGTTTATCTATCCGTACATTGACAAAGAGCCTTCTATGGTGCTCATAGAGGGAGTGAGGAGCGGGAAGCCGAGAGTGACGGTGGAGCCGCCCATCATTATATATGACAGTCCGCGGAACCAGTCCGGGAACCGGGCTGAAAAGTGACCGGGAGGAGAGGAAAAATGGCAGGGACGTTATATCTGTGCGCAACGCCCATAGGGAACCTGGAGGACATGACGTTCCGGGCGGTGCGCGTTTTGAGGGAGTCTGACCTGATCGCGGCGGAAGATACGCGCAACAGTTTGAAGCTTCTGAATCATTTTGACATCCAGACGCCTATGACCAGCTATCATGAATACAATAAATACGATAAGGGCAGAAAGCTGGTGGAAAAGCTGCTGGAAGGGAAAGATGTCGCTCTGATCACGGATGCCGGGACGCCGGGGATCTCTGACCCGGGGGAAGAGCTTGTGAGCATGTGCCACGAAGCGGGGATCACAGTGACAGCAGTCCCGGGCGCGGCTGCGTGCATTACGGCGCTCACCATATCCGGGCTCCCTACGAGGCGGTTTGCCTTTGAGGCGTTTCTCCCATCGGATAAGAAGGAGAGGGAAGCAGTGCTGGATGCGCTGGAAAAGGAGCAGAGGACGATCGTGCTCTATGAGGCGCCGCACCGTCTTGTGAAGACGCTGAAGCTGCTGGCGGAACGTCTGGGAGAGCGCAGGGTCAGCGTGTGCAGGGAGCTGACAAAGCGCCACGAGACGGTATACCGGTCTACACTTCCGGCGGCTGCCGCGCATTATGAGGAAACCCCGCCAAAAGGGGAGTGTGTGATCGTGGTACAGGGGCTTACCCGCCGGGAAGCAGAGGAAGAAGAGCGGCAGAGATGGATGGATATGAGCATCGAGGAACATATGGAGTATTACCTCTCGCAGGGGCTCGATAAAAAAGAAGCCATGAAACGGACGGCGAAAGACCGGGGAGTACAGAAAAGAGAGATCTATAATTACCTTAACCGCGATTGAGACGGGGAGGAGGAAAAGA
Source organism: uncultured Ruminococcus sp. (assembly GCA_900555215.1). GTDB lineage: Bacteria > Bacillota > Clostridia > Lachnospirales > Lachnospiraceae > Mediterraneibacter > Mediterraneibacter excrementipullorum. The sequence continues at coordinate 204 of USKR01000256.1, read as the reverse complement.
AACAGACATCAGGATGATCTGATGTCTGTTATTTTTCCGTCTTTCATGAAAACGGTTTTTTTCTTCAGTCCTACGGCTTCTTCCTGCTTGTTGGTCACATACAGGACTGTGATGCCGAGTTCTTCGTTGATCTCGAGGATATCCCCGAGCATCTCCACGCGCAGCTCCGGGTCCTGGCGGGCAAAATCTTCATCCACGAGAAGG
>USKR01000255.1 GCA_900555215.1 uncultured Ruminococcus sp. | reverse complement strand
TGTCGCCACAGGACTGGTCCCGTGACGCTGCCGCGCCTCCTCCACAAGCTCCGTGGTCACTGCCGCAAACGCGCGGATCTGCGTATTCGCAGCTGCTGCTCTCACAATATAATCTTCCATCTTTTACTATCTCCTGTTATAAAACGTTTTCTTTTGCCTATCTGTTTCCGCCTGTCTGTACCGGTCCTGTTTTCTCCGCCGGCTGTTTCCCGCATTCCCGCGCGATCACGCAGACCCTCTCACTTTTTTCCCCTGCCGCTTCCCTTGTATCCATATCATACGCAGCCTGAAAAATAAGCCCTGCACTGCTTAGCAGTTCCCTGATCTCCTCCAGAGTATACCCCCTCTGGAAATGAGTTTCTGTATATTTCCGGTACAAAGCGCCGTTTTCCTCTGTATCATCCTCTTCCGCGCCTTCATTCCGTCCCGGAGTTGTGCCTTCCCTGATAAAAAGCGTCAGGTCGTATTCATTGATCCTCTCTTCTTCATAGTAACAGTTATCCCATATAAAACTGCATGGTCCGCGGTCCTCTGCAATAGTACAGTCGCCCATCACTTCCCGGTACTTATACTCTGTATTAAAATCAAAAAGAAAGATTCCTCCGGGATCAAGGTAATTATTTACCAGGCGGAACACCCCGGCAAGCTCCTCAGGCTCTGTGATATAATTCACGGAGTCGCACACGCTTACCACTGCCCTTACCGTGCCGTACAACTCAAATTCCCTCATATCCTGAAGAAGATAGAGGATATCATGGCCTGATGCGATCCTCTTCTCCATTGCAAGTTCCAGCATGTCCTCCGAATTGTCCACCCCAATCATGTCATATCCATATCCGGCAAGGATCTCTGTCATGGTCCCTGTACCGCATCCCAGATCCAGGATGATCCCGCTCTTCACGCCATATCTGCACAGCAGGGTGTATATATATCCGCCCCACTCTCCATAGGGGACATTGTCCATAAATGTATCGTACACTGATGCAAAACTGGTGTATGCTTCCATGTGCAAAACCTCCCGTAAATAGAAGTGTAACACATTTTACGCCCCTTGACACTATAAATCTGTTTTTGCCTCTCACCTCTTCTCCATCATTTCTTTCTGTGTTATAATCAGATGAATACACCGAACATCCGGTCCCTGATCTGAGGTTCCGGATACTTACAAATACTATTACTTTAGAAAGGGATTTCATATATGTGGATTGCTGACAGCTGGAAAGATTACGAAGTCATAGACTGTTCTAAAGGAGAGAAGCTAGAACGCTGGGGAGATTATCTTCTCGTCCGGCCAGATCCTCAGGTTATCTGGGACACTCCGAAAAAACATATGGGCTGGAAAAAGATGAACGGCCATTACCATCGAAGCAAAAAAGGCGGCGGAGAATGGGAATTTTTCCGTCTGCCCCAGCAATGGCAGATCCATTACGGACCGCTGACCTTTAACCTGAAACCATTCAGCTTCAAGCATACAGGACTCTTTCCCGAACAGGCAGTCAACTGGGACTGGTTTTCAGAAAAGATACGCAGTGCCGGACGCCCGGTTAAAGTTTTAAATCTTTTTGCCTACACCGGCGGAGCTACTCTCGCCGCAGCGGCGGCAGGCGCGCATGTCACCCATGTAGATGCTTCTAAAGGCATGGTGGGATGGGCAAAGGAAAACGCTGTTTCTTCCGGTCTTAAGGACGCCCCGATCCGCTGGCTGGTAGATGACTGCGTAAAATTTGTAGAACGTGAGATCCGCAGAGGAAACACTTATGATGCCATTATCATGGATCCTCCCTCCTACGGAAGAGGTCCCAAGGGCGAGATCTGGAAGATCGAGGACATGATCCATCCACTCATTAAATTATGTACCAAGATTCTCTCAAAGGACGCATTATTTTTCCTCGTTAATTCATATACAACAGGACTCGCTCCTGCAGTCCTGACTTATATGATAGCAACGGAGCTGAAACCGTGGAACGGGCATGTCGAATCCCAGGAGATCGGGCTGCCTGTGACAGAGTCCGGGCTGGTGCTCCCATGCGGGGCTTCCGGAAGATGGGAACGATGAAATTTACCCACGGAAAATGGCTGTGGGACTATCGGCGCTTTGCCTTTAATTTTGAGGGTCGGATCGCCCTTAATCCCAGTATCCGTTTTGGAATAGGAGGAATGGTCTTCCTGTATCTCCTCCAGCCTTTATTTAAAAAGCTGACTGCAAAAATGTCCGATAAGACACTTTATACAGTCAGCCTGGTTTTATTTATTCTGCTCATCGCAGATATGATCGGGACTTTTTGTCTGTAAGATCAGATGTTTTTCATGTCAAACTTTTATCTTTGACATGACTTCTCCTATTGGAGCGGCAATGGTCAGATCCGCCCGGACTGACCTCGCCGTTTCCGATTTGTTGATCACCGCCAGGTATTTTCCCCGGAAATAATCAATAAAGCCTGCCGCCGGATACACCACCAGCGAAGTGCCGCCGATGATCAGCATATCCGCCTGGGAGATCGCGCGGACCGCTTCCTGTATGGTATTCTGATCCAGGCTTTCTTCATAGAGCACTACATCCGGCTTGATCATGCCTCCGCACTCACATCTTGGCACTCCGTCATAATTTTTCACATATTCAGCATCATAAAATTTTCCGCACTTCATACAGTAATTTCTATGGATGCTCCCATGCAGCTCATATACATTCCTGCTTCCCGCCGCCTGATGGAGTCCGTCGATATTCTGTGTGACAACCGCAGTCAGCTTCCCCGCCTTTTCGAGTTCCGCAAGCTTCATATGCGCAGGATTTGGCTTTGCATCCAGCGCCATCATTTTCTCTTTATAAAATTCATAAAACGCCTCCGGATAACGCATGAAAAACGTATGGCTCACTACCTGTTCCGGAGAATATTTGTACTGCTGGTGATAGATCCCGTCCGCGCTGCGGAAATCCGGTATCCCGCTCTCCGTGGAGACCCCTGCGCCCCCGAAAAACACGATCCTGCTGCTCTCATCGATCATCTTCTGGAGCTGCGCTGTTTCTTTCTCATACATTTGGAACCACCCTTCCCTTTCCGTCAATCTGCATTCAGGTTTCCTTTCTCTATATGCTTGTCCATGATCTCCAGCATCTTTTCCCACACGATCTCAGACGTCTCAGGG
>USKR01000254.1 GCA_900555215.1 uncultured Ruminococcus sp. | reverse complement strand
CAGCAGCGGAACAGGCGCGGGGAAAGGTCAGGCGCGCGGCGGTACCTCAGAAAAAGGGAAAAAAGGTTTTGCCAAGGGTGGATTTAAGAAAAAGGATTTCTATCGTCCGGTTAAGACGGGAGATGATCCGAATCTGATCTATGGAAGGAATTTTGACGATGAACCAATTACGCTGGACCAGGTAGTTACGGAAATGGGAGAGATTACTTTCCACGGAAAGATCATCAGTTTTGAGACAAGAGAGATCCGCAATGAAAAGACGATCATCATTTTTTCAGTCACGGATTTTACGGATACGATCACTGTGAAAATGTTTGCCCGTAATGACCAGCTGCCGGAAATACTGGGAGAGCTGAAGAAAGGAGCTTTCGTCAAGGTAAAAGGCGTGACTACCATCGATAAGTTTGACGGGGAATTAACTATCGGTTCAGTCGCCGGGATAAAAAAGATCGGGGACTTTACGGTATCAAGGAAGGACTTAAGCCCGCTGAAAAGAGTAGAGCTTCACTGCCATACTAAAATGAGCGATATGGATGGCGTATCTGAAGTGAAAAACATTGTAAAACGCGCCCATGACTGGGGACATCCCGCCATCGCGATCACAGACCATGGGGTAGCGCAGGCTTTCCCCGATGCAAATCATTATATAGAGACATTAGACAAGGACGATCCTTTTAAGATCATTTACGGAGTGGAAGGCTATGTGGTGGATGATCTGACAGAGATCGCAGTCAATGCGGGGGATCAGTCGCTGGACGATACATACATCGTGTTTGATATTGAGACTACGGGCTTCAGCTCGATCCGTGATAAGATCATCGAGATCGGGGCGGTCAAGGTGTCGGGCGGGGAGATCACAGACAGGTTCAGTGCTTTTGTGAATCCGGAACGCCCGATTCCCTTTGAGATCACCAACCTGACCGGCATCACGGATGAGATGGTCATGGATTCGCCTAATATCGAGACTGTACTCCCGCAGTTCCTTGAATTTGCGGGGGACGGCGTGCTGGTAGCGCACAATGCCGGATTTGACGTGGGGTTTATCGAACAGAACTGCCGGAATCTCGGACTGAATGACAGGTTTGTCTATGCGGACACCGTGGCGCTTGCGAGGGTGCTTCTGCCGACCTTGTCTAAATATAAACTGAATATCGTGGCAAAGGCTCTGAATATCTCACTTGAAAACCATCATCGGGCTGTGGACGATGCCGGGGCGACGGCGGAGATATTTGTTAAATTTGTGGAAATGCTGAAAAAAGACCACATTACGACCTTAAAAGAAGTGAACCGCTATGGTGACCGCAATGTCAATGCGATCCGCAAAATGCCCACCCATCATATTATCATCCTCGCGAAGAATGATATAGGAAGATATAATCTGTACCAGCTTATTACAGAGTCTCATCTGACCTATTATGCAAGGCGCCCCAGGATTCCGAAGAGCCTGCTCAATGAGTACAGGGAAGGCCTTCTGATCGGAAGCGCCTGCGAAGCCGGCGAGCTGTATCAGGCGGTGCTGGAGAAGCGTTCTTCCGAACAGATAGCAAGGCTGGCTGATTTTTACGACTATTATGAGATCCAACCCCTGGGGAATAACCGGTTCATGATCGAGAGCGACCGTACGCCGGATGTGACTTCAGACGAGGATCTGCGAAATATCAACAGAGAGATTGTGGAGCTGGGAGAAAAATTCGGGAAGCCGGTCGTGGCGACTTGTGACGTGCATTTCCTTGATCCGGAGGATGAGATTTACCGCCGTATCATCATGGCCGGAAAAGGCTTTGATGATGCGGACACGCAGCCGCCGCTCTTCCTGCGTACGACGGAAGAAATGCTGGATGAGTTCTCTTACCTGGGCGCGGCCAAGGCACGTGAGATCGTGATCGATAACCCGGTGAAAATTGCCCGGATGGTAGAAAAAATCTCTCCGGTCAATCCCAATAAATGTCCTCCGGTCATTGAAAATTCAGGTCAGGAACTGAGAAATATCTGTTACCGAAAGGCACACGAAATGTACGGGGAAGATCTTCCGGTACAGGTATCATCACGCCTGGAAAAGGAATTGAATTCTATCATATCCAACGGGTATGCGGTCATGTATATCATTGCACAGAAGCTTGTGTGGAAATCCAATGCGGACGGATATCTGGTGGGATCGAGGGGATCTGTCGGCTCCTCCTTTGTGGCTACCATGGCGGGGATCACGGAAGTAAATCCATTGAGTCCGCATTATTACTGCAGTAAGTGCCATTACAGTGATTTTGAATCTGATGAGGTAAGAGCGTTCGCCGGAGGCTGCGGCTTCGATATGCCGGATAAGGACTGTCCTGTGTGCGGGGAACCTCTTGTAAAAGCGGGATTCGATATCCCCTTTGAGACTTTTCTCGGATTCAAGGGTGATAAAGAGCCGGATATCGACCTGAATTTCTCCGGTGATTATCAGGCGAAAGCCCATAAATATACAGAGGTGCTGTTTGGAGAGGGTCATACATTTAAGGCAGGGACGATCGGTACGCTTGCGGATAAGACGGCATATGGCTTTGTGAAGAATTATTACGAGGATCATGAACAGAGAAAGCGAAAGTGTGAGATCGAGCGTATCACAGAAGGGTGCACGGGTATCCGGCGCAGTACAGGACAGCATCCGGGAGGTATTGTCGTACTTCCCCACGGGCATGACATCAATGAGTTCACGCCTGTCCAGCACCCGGCAAACGATATGGAGTGCGGGATCATTACAACTCATTTTGATTATCACTCCATTGACCATAACCTCCTGAAACTGGATATCCTCGGACACGATGATCCGACCATGATCCGTACTCTGGAGGACTATATTACATCTGACGCCATGGACAATGAATATAATGCTGACAATCCGTTTATTGCCACAGAGATCCCCCTGGATGACGAGAAGGTGATCGAGCTGTTCCACGGGACAGAAGTGCTGGGGATCAAGCCGGAGGACATCGACGGCTGTAAACTGGGATGTCTCGGAATTCCTGAGTTCGGTACGGATTTTGTTATCCAGATGGTGGAAGACACGAAGCCCCAGACTCTGTCAGACCTGATCCGTATTTCCGGTCTGTCCCATGGGACGAATGTATGGCTGGGAAATGCGCAGGAGCTGGTAAAAACAGGAAAGGC
>USKR01000253.1 GCA_900555215.1 uncultured Ruminococcus sp. | reverse complement strand
GAAACTGGAGCAGACGCTCCAGAACTTTGGAGTGGGCGTGCATGTGACAAACGCAAGCTGCGGGCCTTCTGTCACGAGATATGAACTCCAGCCGGAACAGGGCGTGAAAGTGAGCAAGATCGTGGGGCTGGCAGACGATATCAAGCTGAACCTGGCAGTGGCGGACCTGAGGATCGAGGCGCCCATCCCGGGGAAGGCTGCCGTCGGCATCGAGGTGCCCAACAGCGAGAACACGGCGGTCATGCTGAGAGACCTTCTGGAATCAGCGGAATTCAGGAACAGCAGATCTCCGATCACTTTTGCGGTCGGAAAGGATATCGCCGGAAAAGTGGTCGTGGCGGATATTGCCAAGATGCCCCATCTCCTTGTGGCGGGGGCGACAGGGTCGGGAAAATCCGTGTGCATCAACACGCTGATCATGAGCATTATCTACAAGTCGGATCCGGATGAAGTGAGGCTGATCCTGGTGGATCCGAAGGTTGTGGAGCTGAGTGTCTATAATGGGATCCCCCATCTGATGATCCCCGTGGTCACGGATCCGAAAAAGGCAGCAGGCGCGCTGAACTGGGCCGTGGCGGAGATGGAGAAGCGGTATAAGCTGTTTGCGGAATATAATGTAAGAGACTTGAAAGGCTTTAATGCAAAGGTTGAAAAAGGAGAGACGGGAGAGGAAGTAAAGAAGAAGCTTCCTCAGATTGTTATCATTATCGATGAGCTTGCAGACCTGATGATGGTCGCCCCGGGAGAAGTAGAGGGCGCGATCTGCCGTCTGGCACAGCTTGCCAGGGCGGCAGGGCTGCATCTGATCCTTGCTACACAGAGACCGTCAGTCAATGTGATCACAGGACTGATCAAGGCGAACATGCCGTCCAGGATCGCCTTTTCCGTATCATCAGGAGTGGACTCGAGGACGATCATTGACATGAACGGCGCGGAGAAGCTGCTCGGGAAAGGAGATATGCTGTTTTATCCGTCCGGTTATCCGAAGCCGGTGCGTGTCCAGGGCTCATTTGTCTCGGATAAGGAAGTTCAGGATGTAGTGGATTATCTCATCAATAAGAACGGAAATGCCGCTTACAATGACGAACTGGAAGAACATATGAATTCCAATATACCGTCCGCGGGGGCTGTGCTGCCGGCAGAAACCGGTGATGATAAGGATACATATTTTGCGGAGGCGGGGAAACTGATCATTGATAAAGAAAAAGCATCTATCGGTATGCTTCAGAGGATGTTCAAGATCGGGTTCAACCGCGCGGCACGCATCATGGACCAGCTTGCCGAAGCAGGGGTGGTAGGTCCGGAAGAAGGCACAAAGCCCAGAAAAGTATTGATGACAAAGGAAGAATTTGAAGAGTATCTTCAGAACAAATAAAAGGCATCAGAGGATACAAATGAAAAAATGCGAGGAGGAAATGAGATGAAGACAGATATTCAGATCGCTCAGGAAGCAAAGATGGAACATATCCGTGATGTTGCAGCCCGCGCGGGAATTGTGGAGGACGAGCTGGAACTTTACGGAAAATATAAGGCAAAGCTTTCAGATGAACTGTGGGATCGTATCAAAGACAGGGAGGACGGGAAGCTGGTGCTTGTAACGGCTATCAACCCGACTCCTGCCGGAGAGGGAAAGACAACGACATCGATCGGGCTTGGCCAGGCAATGGCAAAGCTTGGGAAAAACGCAATGCTTGCTCTGAGAGAACCTTCTCTCGGACCGTGTTTCGGGATCAAGGGCGGCGCTGCCGGCGGCGGGTATGCGCAGGTGGTTCCCATGGAGGATCTTAATCTTCATTTCACAGGTGATTTCCATGCGATCACCTCAGCAAACAATCTTCTTGCTGCAATGCTGGATAATCATATCCAGCAGGGCAACAGTCTCGGCATAGATCCGAGGCAGGTTGTATGGAAACGCTGCCTGGATATGAATGACCGCGTGCTCAGGAATATTGTTGTGGGTCTGGGGAATAAGATGGACGGGATGGTCAGGGAAGACCATTTTGTGATCACGGTTGCATCGGAGATCATGGCGATCCTCTGCCTGGCGGATGATCTTCCAGATTTGAAGAGAAGGCTGGGCAAGATCATTGTGGCTTATAATTTTGACGGTGAGCCGGTGACGGCGGATGATCTGAAAGCGACAGGCGCTATGGCAGCCCTCTTAAAAGATGCCGTCAAACCAAATCTCATCCAGACACTGGAACATACCCCGGCGCTTGTTCACGGCGGTCCGTTCGCCAATATCGCTCATGGATGCAACAGCGTGAGAGCGACTAAGATGGCTCTTAAGCTGAGTGATATCGCTATCACCGAAGCGGGATTCGGAGCAGACCTGGGAGCGGAAAAATTCTTTGACATCAAGTGCCGTATGTCGGGGCTGAAGCCGGATGCAGTAGTACTGGTTGCAACTGTGCGCGCTTTGAAGTATAATGGAGGCGTTGCGAAGGCTGATCTTGCCGAAGAGAATCTGGACGCCCTTGCAAAAGGAATCTCAAATCTTGAAAAACATATTGAAAATATCCAGAAGTACGGAGTGCCTGTGATCGTAACCCTGAATTCTTTTGTCACGGATACAGAAGCGGAGAATGAGTTTATCCGCAGGTTCTGCGAAGAACGCGGATGTGATTTTGCGCTGTCGGAAGTATGGGAAAAAGGAGGCGAGGGTGGTATTGCCCTGGCTGAGAAGGTGCTTGATACGCTTGAGAGGAAAGCAGCGGATTTCCATACGCTTTATGCAGATGATCTGTCGATCAAAGAGAAGATAGAGACAGTGGCAAAAGAAATCTACGGCGCGAAAGGTGTTGTGTACGAACCGGCGGCAGAGAAACAGATCGCTAAGATCGAATCCCTCGGGTTTGGCAGCGTTCCGGTCTGTATGGCAAAAAATCAGTATTCTCTGTCTGACGATGCTAAGAAGCTGGGGAGACCGGAAGGATTTGATATCCATATCCGTGAAGTGTATGTAAATGCGGGAGCCGGGTTTGTGGTCGCTCTTACCGGCGCGATCATGACGATGCCGGGACTTCCGAAGGTACCTGCGGCGAACGGGATCGATGTCACAGACGACGGAAAGATCACAGGGCTGTTTTAAACGATAAAGGGGAGATATAGATGCCACAGATAATCGATGGAAAAAAGATTTCACAGC
>USKR01000252.1 GCA_900555215.1 uncultured Ruminococcus sp. | reverse complement strand
TGCCAAATCCATGGGCGGTTCGCAGGTGTTTTTGGAAGAAGGAGAAAAGCAGACAGTCGAAACGCTGATAAAATGTATTGTCATTGCTTCCGGTAATGATGCCAGTGCGGCTATGGCAGAGCACATTGCAGGAAGTGAGACAGAATTTGTAAAGCGAATGAACGAAAGGGCAAAAGGGCTGGGGATGGATAACACGAACTTTGTGAACTGTAATGGTCTGGATGCGGAGGGACATGTGACGAGTGCGAGAGATATTGCGCTTATGTCGAGAGAGCTGATTGCGAAATATCCACAGATCCATGATTATTCTATGATCTGGATGGAAAATATTACCCACAATACAAGCAAAGGGACGTCGGAGTTCGGGCTTACGAACACAAATAAGCTGGTCCGCCAGTACGAATATGCCACAGGGCTTAAGACGGGATCAACAGGTGAGGCAAAGTTCTGCGTCTCGGCAACAGGCGAGAAGAACGGGATAGAGATGATCGCAGTGGTTATGGGAGCAGAAACTTCAAAAGAGAGGTTTGCCGATGCGGTTAAGCTCTTGAATCATGGATTTGGAAAGTGCCAGCTCTATACAGATGAGAGCACTCCTGATGTGCAGAGCGCGGATGTGAAGGGCGGAGTCGCGGAAAATGTCAGCGTGGAGCGTTCGGGGACGTTTTCCTATCTGGATATGACAGGAGCAAATCTGGCAGAAGTGGAGAAAAGGACAGAGATGAACGAAAATCTCTCTGCACCGTTAAAGAAAGGAGATGTTATCGGGTATATCGTATATTCGATCGATGGCAGGGAGATAGGCAGAGCAGAACTTACTGCCGGGGAAGCGGTGGAGAAAGCGGGTTTTATAGATTATTTAATAAAGTCGATTGATATGATTTCTTTGTGAAAGACAGGGAGCAAAAACATACTTGTCCTTACATGCTCTCCTGGTCTATAATGAATAGACAAAGCTGGGAACTGTCTGTTATGCCGGACAGTTCCCTTCAGCGGAGGAGAGCGTATGGATTATGTAAAACTAGGGGCGTTTGTTGTCCTGCTTTTGGCCGCAGCTGCTGCCACGGCAGAAATATACAGGGAAACGCACTGTTTCCGGGTGACCCGTTATGATGTATCTTCGGAAAAGCTGGCAGGAATTATCAGAGAGTTGAAGATCCTTTTTCTGAGCGACCTTCATAACTGTACTTACGGAAATGAGAATGAAAGGCTGCTGCGGAGCATAAGAGATGAAGAGCCGGATCTGATCCTGATCGGCGGAGATATGCCTGTAGGGAAAGAAGGAGCGTCATATGAAACAGCACAGCAGCTTGTAAAACAGCTCCCGGACATCTGCCCTGTGGTTTATGTCAACGGCAATCACGAACAGAGGATGAAAGAAGACACGGAGATATATGGAGATACATATGAAACCTACAAAAAATCTCTGGAAAAGAGCGGAGTGCATTTTCTGGAGGATGCCGGGATCCGCGTAGAACTGGGGGATGTATATCTGCACATATGCGGTCTGGAACTTCCGTCTTCTTCGTACAAAAAATTCAGGAAAGATAAAATTACAGCCAATGATATAGAGGGACACTTTGGGTTTTCGGCGTCAGAGGATGCATATACAATCCTTCTGGCACATAACCCGGCGTACATGGACGCATATCTTAAGTGGGGCGCTGATATGGTCCTCTCCGGGCATCTCCATGGAGGGCTTATACGCGTGCCTGGAATCGGGGGAATAGTCACTCCCCAGGGATTCCTTTTCCCCAGGTATTCAGGCGAAATGACGCAGGAGAACGGCCGGACCGTGATCGTAAGCAGAGGGCTGGGGACTCATACGTTGAATATCCGTCTCTTTAATACACCGGAGCTGATCTCGATACGTCTCGGCGGGAAGAAATAGCAGCAGATAAAATACCGGCGGAAAAACAGATGACAGATACCGGCGGAAAAAAAGATTGTAAAAGGCTGCGGATTCCCTTATAATGTAATATTGGTATATTTTGAAAACACTATTCGGAGAGAACGCATGGGAATACCGGTAAAACTGGAAGTATTTGAAGGTCCTCTGGATCTTCTGCTTCATCTGATCGATAAAAATAAAATAGATATCTATGACATTCCGATCGTTGAGATTACGAATCAATACATGGAATATATCCGAAACATGCAGAAGGAAGATCTGAATGTCATGAGCGAGTTCCTTGTCATGGCGGCGACGCTTCTGGACATTAAGTGCCGTATGCTGCTTCCGAAGGAGGTTACTGAAGAAGGCGAGGAAGAGGATCCGCGTCAGGAACTCGTAGAACAGCTTCTTCAGTACAAGATGTACAAGTATATGGCGAATGAGCTGAAGGACCGGCAGATGGACTCGGACTATGTCCTGTACAAGAGACCTGCGATTCCTGAGGAGGTGCAGGAGTATGCAGAGCCGGTGGATCTTAGCAGACTTCTGGGGGATCTTACTCTTGCCAGGCTTAACGAGATTTTTCAGGATGTGATGAAACGTCAGGTGGAAAAGATCGACCCGGTGAGGAGTAAGTTCGGAAAGATCGAGAAAGAGGAAGTGACCCTCTCGGACAAATTCACCTATATCCACAGCTATCTGAAGGACCATAAGAGATTCAGCTTCCGCCAGCTTCTGGAAAAACAGCACAGCAGGATGCACATAGTCGTTACTTTCCTTGCGATCCTTGAGATGATGAAACAGGGGGAGATACGCGTAGAGCAGGAGGATACATGCGGTGAGATCATGATTGAAAGGACAGGAGATACAGATGGAGATTGAGAAGCTGCAGAGCGCCATTGAGGCGATCCTTTTTGCGATGGGAGATTCCGTGGAGCTTGAAAAGCTGGCGTCAGCTATCGAGCATGATGAAGAGACGACAAAAAAACTGATCCATAACATGATGGATAAATATGAGGCGCAGGATCGGGGCATACGCATTATAGAGCTGGATAATGCATATCAGCTCTGTACGAAAAAGGAGATGTACGAATACCTGATCCGTGTCGCAAAGCAGCCGAAGCGCTATGTGCTCACGGATGTCCTTCTGGAGACTTTGTCGATCGTTGCATATAAACAGCCGGTGACCAAGTTGGAGATCGAGAAGATCCGCGGAGTGAAATCCGATCATGCTGTGAATAAGCTGGTGGAATACGG
>USKR01000251.1 GCA_900555215.1 uncultured Ruminococcus sp. | reverse complement strand
TCTTCTTCTGAATAATCCCGGTAGGCATTCCCGTCTTCCCTCGCCGGCTCAAGAAGCCCCATCCGTTCATAATAACGGATGTTCTGCCGGGACATCCCTGTCAGCTCTTCTACTTGCTTTGTATTCAAGCCTGCACCTCCCTTACATTTGTATTACCTTTCATACGCATCAAGGAAAGAAACTATAATATTTCTTTTTGCTTCCAGACGGGGTAGCACCCTGTCTGAATATGGGGATATCTTAAGGTATATAACGGGTATACAGTCAAGTGTTTTTCGGGTTTTCCAGGAAAAATCACAATCAGTTCAGCCATCAGGCTGCGCTCCTCTCCCGGCCGGCTCATGCCATGCAGCTCGATTCCGCTCCGCTTCATCTCGCTCACGGGCTGCGCCCTATGCAAAAAAAGAAAACAGCCCTCACTCGTGCAAGCACGGTGATTGCTGTTTTTACTTTTTGCGCATGGCTTGAGCCTAGCCTGTAAATTTGCTCCAGTAGCCTTGAATGAATAGGAAGATGACGATGAGCGGGACTATGAATGTCACGTATAGTCTTACCCATTTTGGAAATCTGGGACCTTCTCCGGAATTTGCTTCTGCAAGAAAGTTTTTCCAGCCCCAGCCGTAGCGGGTTGTACAGAAAAGTACATATACTAAACTGCCAAGAGGAAGAAGATTATTACTCACGATAAAGTCTTCCAGATCCAGGATCGCTGTTCCTTCTCCAAAAGGAGTGAACCCGCTCAGCACATTATAACCGAGCACACACGGCATTGACAGGAGGATAATTGCCACAAAATTGATAACTACTGCCTTTCGTCTTGAACATCCTGTCAGATCCATGGCAAATGCAATAATATTCTCGAACACAGCAATGATCGTTGACGCTGAGGCAAAGAACATGCACAGGAAGAAAATTGCACCCCAGAGTCTCCCTCCTGCCATGGAGTTAAAGATATTAGGCAGTGTGATAAAAATCAGATTCGGTCCGCTGTCCGGATTCACTCCAAAGGCAAAACTTGCCGGGAAAATGATAAGCCCTGAGATCAGCGCAACACTCGTATCAAGGACAGTAATAGCAACAGCTTCTCCTGCAAGCCTTCTTTTCTTATCGATATAACTTCCGAAAATCGCCATGGCGCCGATTCCAAGACTTAACGTAAAGAACGACTGGTTCATAGCGGCAGATACAACTTCCAGAATGCCTGCTTCTTTCATTTTCCCGAAGTCCGGAAGAAGATAGAACTCCAGTCCGGCGCCAGCGCCCGGAAGCATGATAGAACGGACCGCTAATACGATCAACAGCGCCAGCAGAAGAACCATCATAATCTTAGTAATCCCCTCTACTCCTTTCTGAAGGCCCATATTGACAACCCCGAAACACAAGACCACAACGATCACCATAAATACAGTCATAAGGACCGGCTGTCCCATCAATTTACCGAATTCTCCCTCGATCTGCCCGGAATCCATCCCCTCAAAACTTCCCGCAGCCATCTTGCCCAGATAGATCAAAAGCCATCCACCGATCGTTGTATAAAACATCATCAGAAGATAATTTCCGGCTATCCCAAACCATTTGTACCAGTGCCATTTTGTCCCCAAGGGTTCCAGTTTATCAAAAGCTCTGGCAATGCTACATCCTGCGGCGCGTCCCACAGAAAATTCCATAATCATAATAGGAAGTCCCAGCATGACTAAGCATACGAGATAAATCAGGACGAAAGCCGCCCCGCCATACTGCCCGGTAATATACGGGAATCTCCATACATTTCCCAGCCCGATGGCACAGCCTGCTGAAATCAGAATAAATCCCAGCCGGGTACCGAATTTTTCTCTTTTCATTTACACTTTCCTCTCTTTTCTGAAAAATCTCCCCAATGGGGTCTGACCCCTTGCACATTTTATTATATTATTTTACTTCAATCAATTCGTACTCTCTGCTCCCCAGCCCGATCTTCTCTGCATGTGCAAGGCAGGTCTCCCACTCGCTTTCAGGCGTAGTATTTATGAAATGATCATGATGGTCACAGAACCCTTCCGCATGCATGTTCTCATCCAGGATGCTTCCCGGCACAGGCTGCTGCGCATTACATGCATCTGCGCACGCCTGATCCAGAGCAACCGGGTCAAAGCTTGCGAACATTCCGATATCCGGCAGTATCGGCACATCATTCTCCGGATGGCAGTCACAGTAAGGCGACACATCGACCACCAGATTAATGTGGAAGGCAGGACGCCCGTCAACCACTGCCTTTGTGTACTCCGCCATCTTCATATTCAAATCTTTCACAGCAGAAGAATTCTCATTATAAATAGCGTCAAAGTTGCATGCCCCGAGACAACGTCCGCAGCCGACACACTTTGTGTGGTCTATAAAGGCTTTTTTCTCCGGAAACGAGATCGCATCGTGGGCGCAGTTCTTTGAACAGACACGGCAGCCGACACATACGGACTGATCCACCGAAGGCTTGCCGCTGTTATGCTGTTCCATCTTTCCGGCGCGGCTTCCGCAGCCCATGCCGATATTTTTAAAGCATCCTCCAAACCCTGTCAGCTCATGCCCCTTAAAGTGGCTCAGGCTTATAAACACATCCGCATCCATGACAGCACGTCCTATCTTTGCCTCTTTTACCATTTCTCCTCCCTTTACCGGCACGCTTACATCATCTGTGCCTTTGAGCCCGTCGCCAATGATGATATGACATCCTGTAGAGAGGATATTGAACCCATTCTCATAAGCAGTGCTCAGATGCTCCAGAGCGTCTTTCCTCCTGCCGACATAGAGTGTATTGCAATCTGTCAGGAAAGGACGGCCTCCCAGCTCCTTCACTACATCAGCCACAGCCTTCGCATAGTTCGGACGAAGAAAAGACAGGTTGCCCGGCTCGCCAAAATGAATCTTTATAGCTGTCATTTTTTTGTTAAAATCAATCTCTCCAATTCCCGCTTTTTTGATGAGTTTTTTCAGTTTATCCGGCAGATTTGTACCTGAAAGAGCCCTCATATCTGTAAAATAAACTTTTGATTTCATAAGTCTTTCTACCTCCACTCTTATTTAGACACCCGGAATGTCGTAGCAGTCACAGCCGCAGCAAGATTTCCAAACTCATCCCTGACATCAATCTTATAATATCCTGTCGTTCTGCCATTCTTTATGCA
>USKR01000250.1 GCA_900555215.1 uncultured Ruminococcus sp. | reverse complement strand
TCTGTGACAGCGTCTTTTAAATATTTCTCTTTTATCTTTCCTACTGCGATTACTGTTAATTTCATTTTTTCCTCTTTTGTCTCCTACTATCCGGCATATTTCCCGCCTTCCTTACTCTCTCCGGCCGGAAACGCTTTCTGACTGATATACATACAGCTCGTGCAGGGCTCTTGTGGCACAGATATAATCCGCCTGCATTGACAGAGGGTTATCCTCCCTTTCCCGCACAGCAAATACCTGGTCAAATTCCAGCCCCTTTGCCAGATAAAACGTAGTTACTGTCAACCCCTTTCGAAAAGCAGAACTGTCCCTGTCAACGTAAGACACTTCAAGTCCCCTGCTCTGCAAAAGCCGGCTAATGTCAAATGCTTCTTCCTCAGTCATCGTAATAACAGCTGCTGTCTCGAACCCTTCAGTCCCCACATTCAGTTTTTTCTCTATCTCAGAAAGCAATTCTTCCTCTGAGGCAAATATTTTTTCCTCTACTTCCTTTCCATGGCGCTCCAGCAGCTCTATATCCGTGATCCCGCTGATCTTCCCAGCATAAGAAGCGATTTCCCATGTATTGCGGTAACTCTTATTCATAATCACGGTACGGATGCCCCTGCCGAATATTTGTGGAAGAAATCTCAGTACGTCCTGCTGTTCCTTATCCAGCGTCTGCGCCCTGTCTCCCAAAATTGTCATACGGCATTCAAAAAGCCTCTGAAGGATCACATACTGAAGATAGGAGTAGTCCTGCATTTCATCGATAACGAGGTGCTTGATATTCTTATGAGCGCTTTCCCCTGTAAGCCTGTATTTCAGATACAGCATCGGAAACACATCCTCATATGGGATCTTCCTTCTCTCAAACGGAGTATCTGACAGCGGCTCCTGACCGCAGAACTCCATGAGCCGATTATAAAGTGTATAAATGTCTTTGGTCACATACATCCTGTCAAATTTTTTCTGCAGGAGATCACGATCCTCTTCTTCTATATCCCTTCCTCTCAAAGTTTCGTATGAATCAACAAAATACTCCATCACCGCATCCATCCTCTTAAGGATCGGGGTGTCATAAAATTTGTCATAAAACAGATGGATCAATTCTTCCTCAGACAGCCTCATCCCCCGGAACTCTATATCTCTGAACTCCATCAGGCTGTCCTCTTCCACGGCAAGGAAGCCTTCCACCTCTCCCACAAATTCCTTGGACTGTTTCCAATGAAACCGCTCATCCGCCTTTTTGTCCGGGAACTTCATCATACGCTCCAAATGGTCATATCGGTCTTCGCAGTCAGACGCAGTATCTTTTAATTCTCGATATGCAAAAAGGTCAAAACTCATCTCCCGGATATTCTCCTCGCCCAGCTCAGGAAGGATATGTGAAATATAGTCTGCAAAAACACTGTTCGGAGACAGGATAAGAATGTTGGATGATCGCAGATTTTTCCTGTCATGATACAGCAGATATGCTATCCGGTGAAGGGCGATAGAAGTCTTTCCGCTTCCTGCCGCTCCCTGGATAACCAGGATCCGGTCCTTTGTGTTTCGGATAATCTCATTCTGCTCTTTCTGGATTGTCCGCACGATGCTTTTAAGCTGGGCGTCTCCGCTATTTCCAAGCTCCTGTTTTAAAATCTCGTCATCAATCTTTACATCGCTCTCAAAACCGTAGACCATCCTTCCGTTTCTGATCTTATACTGCCACTTTGCAGCGATCTCTCCGCTTATCGTTCCGGACGGAGCTTCATAAGACGCCGGTCCCTTGTCATAGTCATAGAACAGTCCGCTTACAGGAGCGCGCCAGTCATAAACCAAAGGCGTCATTCCCGCACGCTCCGCGAAATTTCCAATGCCGATATAAAAAGGCTCTGCCTTATCTTCATCTTCAAAACAGAAATCTACCCTGCCGAAAAACGGCGAATCCTGCATTTTTTCAAACCGTCTCTTTAATTTTGCCTTTTCCTCATTTGAGTTTACCTGATGAAGGAGCGCCTGCTGATTGTCATAATCCTCATATCCGTACTGGTCCATCTCCGTATAGTTTTCCCAGTAATACTCATGCATATTTTCAATCTCTTTCTGCCCCTCATCCAGCTCCTTATTGAGCTGATCAAGCCTCTGCTGCAGTTTTTCCTCTATATCTTCAAGAAAAAGAGTTCCGTCATAACATCTGCTGTTTTCTGTCATTTCTCTTCTCTCCAGTCTGTTACAAATTTGCAATACTCGACATCATACTGTCTCACAGCGTGCAATCATTATACCACATGCGCAGGAAAGGAAGCGGCGCTCGCGCGCCATTTACTTTCCAAGCCGTGGATCAGGCATAATCCCCGCAAGGCGGGGCAGACCGCTGGGCGGTCTGGATTGCACAACGTGCAATCATTATACCATGTATTTTTTGAAAAGAAATCACAATTTAGTCATATTTTCTTCTTATAATATTTTAATGACGGCATCAAAAGATCGCCCGTTTTTCTGTCCGTTTTTCACGTACTTTGCGTGCTGAAACGGAGACATCTAAATGAAATGAGGTAAGACCATGAAAAAAGAAAATCGGAAAATGGCACAACAGCGCAGAGCTGAGAAGCGGCGTAAAAAAGAATTCCGAAAAAAACTGAGCAAAATCCTGGTGATAGGAGTCCCAAGCCTTGCTGTATTAGCTCTTGTGATTGTTCTTATCGTTGACGGAGTTACCAATAACTCGGGCGAAAACCAGTCAAACAGCACTGACACTGAGGCATCATCCGAAACAAGCGGCAGCTCCGGCTCCTCTGATACAGACTCCCAGGATACAGGAAGTTCCTACTCTACAGACTCCTCACTTACTGTGGAAGACGGAGACACTGTTAATATTGACTATGTGGGAAGTATCGATGGTGTAGAATTTGACGGCGGAAACACTCAGGGCATGGGCACTGATCTTGTCATCGGATCAGGAAGCTATATTGACGATTTTGAAGACCAGCTCATCGGAGCTCACCCCGGAGACCAGGTGGATGTATATGTGACCTTCCCTGAAAATTACGGTGTGGAAGAACTGAACGGAAAAGAAGCCCTGTTCCAGGTAACGGTCAATGGAATTTATGAGTAAATCTGGATTTGTGTGTGAGGACGAGAGGCGGAAAAACGTCCGAAAACCGCGGAGCAAATGTGTCGAGGACGTATTCAGCGCGGAGGTAT
>USKR01000249.1 GCA_900555215.1 uncultured Ruminococcus sp. | reverse complement strand
CACGCTTTCTCCCTTTAAGTCTTTCCGGCAGATTACTCCAAGTCACCGCCGCCATATCCCCGCGCTGAATACGTCTTCGACACCTGCGCTTCACTGTTTTCGTCCGGTTTACTCAATCACAGTCTCCCCGACAAATACAGATTTTTAAGCTTGAAGGTTTTGGATTATTGTGCTACTATACGTATAACACGCTCCAGAAAGGATGAAGTACCATGCTGATAGAAATTGATTTTGACAGTGACGAGGCAATCTATGTCCAGCTGTGCAACCAGATTATTATGGGGATCGCGACTTCTGTGATCCGAGAAGGAGATTCTCTCCCGTCAGTGCGTCAGCTTGCAGATATGATCGGGGTCAACATGCATACCGTGAACAAGGCATACAGTGTGCTGAAACGGGAAGGATATATCAGTCTGGATAAGCGGAGGGGCGCGGTGATCGCCCTGGATATCGACAAGCTGGAGCAGTTGGAAGAGATGAGGCGTGAGCTTCGGATCGTGCTCGCCCGCGGGTGCTGTAAGAATATCTCCAGGCAGGAAGTACATGACCTGGTGGATGAGATATTTGACGATTACAGTATGCGTATGGAGGGATAGAGTGTATTTATATGAAAGAAAGATCTGCTCTGATGAGTGATCATGAGCAGAAGGACAGGAGGAATTTATGCACATTTCATATACAGAACAGGCAGAAAGGGCGATAAAATACGCTTCAAAGAAGGCGAAAGAGATGCGGCATCCGTATATCGGAACAGAACATCTTCTTCTGGGGCTTAGGTCAGAGTATTCGGGAGTTTCCGGTCAGATCCTGGCACAGAACGGAGTGGAGGAAAAAGATGTACTCCGCCTTATGGATGAGCTGATCGTGCCTCCGGAGAATTCTTTTGAAGGGAAAAAGCCGGAGGAAAGTCCACGCTTCCGCAGCATTCTGGAAAACAGCGAAAAGGAAGCGCGCAGACTGCATACAGCAGATGTGGGGACAGAGCATCTGCTGTTGTCTATTATCAGGGATGTGGACTGTGTGGCAGCGCGTATCCTGATCACATTAAATATTAATCTTCAGAAGATTTTTCAGGATATCATGGCTGCAGCGGGGATAGACGCTAAGGAATATCAGGAAGAGATCCAGGAGGGGCAAAAGGGCGCGGGCGCCATGCTGGAACAGTACTGCACAGACTTGACAGCACAGGCGGAGGAAGGCAGGCTGGATCCTGTGCTCGGCAGAGAACAGGAAATGTACCGCCTGATGCAGATCCTGAGCCGCAGAACGAAAAACAATCCATGTCTGGTCGGTGAGCCGGGTGTAGGCAAGACAGCGGTTGTAGAGGGGCTTGCCCAGAGACTCGCTTCAGGAGTAGTCCCTGAAAAGATGAAAGACAAACGTATTTACACTCTGGATCTTCCGGGGCTGATCGCGGGATCAAAGTACCGGGGAGAGTTTGAGGAGAGAATGAAAGGACTGATTTCTGAGGTCAAATCAAATGGAAACATCATTTTGTTTCTAGATGAAATCCATACAATGATCGGCGCGGGCGGAGCAGAGGGGGCAATCGATGCGTCCAGTATTCTCAAACCGTCTCTTGCAAGAGGGGAGATGCAGCTCATCGGCGCTACTACGATCACAGAATACCGGAAATATATAGAGAAAGACGCAGCGCTGGAGAGACGTTTCCAGCCGGTGACGGTGGAGGAACCTTCTCAGGAGCAGTGTGAGCAGATCCTTCGGGGGCTCAGAGGGAAATATGAGAACCATCACAGGGTGACAATCAGTGATAAGGCTCTGGAGGCGGCGGTCAGGATGCCGCAGAGGTATATCACGGACCGAAATCTTCCGGATAAAGCGATTGATGTTATGGATGAGGCGTGTTCAAAGGTCAGCCTTAAAGGATATAGAGTGCCGGATAATCTGACGGCATTGGAAGAGACGGTGAAAGAGCTGGCTGTTCAGAAAGAAGAGGCAATCAGAAAGGGAGATTTTACTGAGGCTTCCCTGATACAGAAAGAGCAGACTCAGGCAGAGGAAAAGCTGGACAGCGTCAAGAAGCGTTTCAGGAAGAGGATGGCAGTCTCGAAACCTGAAGTGACAGAGGAGGATATCGCTGAGGTCGTTTCTGCATGGACAAAAGTTCCTGTGCAGAAGCTTGCAGAGAGCGATGCGGACCGCCTGAAAAAGCTGGAGAATGTCCTCCACAAACGGGTGATCGGCCAGGAAGAGGCGGTCAGCGCGGTCGCGAGGGCGGTCAGAAGAGGTCGAGTGGGTCTGAAAGACCCGAGACGCCCGATCGGTTCATTTTTATTCCTGGGACCTACGGGCGTGGGAAAGACTGAGCTGTCAAAAGCTTTGGCAGAGGCTCTGTTCGGGAGCGAGGAATCCATGATCCGTGTTGATATGTCAGAATATATGGAGAAACACTCTGTAGCGAAGATGATCGGTTCCCCTCCGGGCTATGTCGGGCACGAGGAGGGCGGCCAGCTCAGCGACCAGGTAAGAACGCATCCGTATTCGGTCATCCTTTTTGATGAAATTGAGAAGGCGCATCCGGATGTGTTCAATATTCTTCTCCAGGTGCTGGATGACGGGCATATCACGGACTCCCAGGGGCGGAAAGTCGATTTTTCCAATACCGTGATCATCATGACCTCCAATGCGGGGGCAAAGGCGATCGTGGATCCGAAGAAACTGGGCTTCGCGGTGAAGGAGGACCCGGCAGACGATTACAAGAGGATGAAGCAGAATGTCATGGATGAGGTGAAGATGATCTTCCGCCCGGAATTTTTGAACAGGATCGATGAAATCATTGTGTTCCATGCTTTGGATAAGACACATATGAAAAAAATCGTAACGCTGATGTGCCGTGACCTGACAAAAAGGCTGGAAGATCAGATGGGTATCCGGCTTACATTGAGAGAATCTGCCAAAGCTCTTATTGTTGAAAAGGGTACAGATGCGAAATATGGGGCAAGACCTCTGCGGCGCGCACTTCAGACAGAACTGGAGGATAAGCTTGCAGAGGCGATCCTGAACGGAGAGATCAAGCCAGGCGACCGCGTGGAGGCGGGAACTGTGAAGAAAGAGATCCGTTTTATTGTGCAGGAAGTTTAGAGAGCAGTCCGGTTAAAAGGGGCGGACATAAATATTTCTTTCTCTTCTAGGAATTTCCGGTATATTTCTCCCTTC
>USKR01000248.1 GCA_900555215.1 uncultured Ruminococcus sp. | reverse complement strand
GGGAGCTGCCAGCCCTGCCAATGGGAGCGTCTATCGTGCCGGAAGCCGGAGTGACATGACCGCGGACAACAGCAAGGTATTCCCGGCGGATTTCATGGGGCGCGGTCATTGCGGACAGGATGCTGGAGCTTACCATGTGTTTTGCGATTATGGTGAGCCCGGATGTATCACGGTCAAGGCGGTTTGTACACCGGAAGATAAAGGGCTGATCTTTTTGTGCATAGTAATACATCAGTGCATTTGCAAGTGAATTTCTGTAATTATTTAAAGAAGGATGTACCGGCATTCCGGCAGATTTGTTGACAACGATGATGTCTTCATCCTCATATATAATGGAAATGGGAAGATCCACAGGCGGGATATTAGGTGAACTGTCTGTTTCACGGATATGCACAGTGAGAGTGTCGCCACCGGAGAGCTGCGTGCGCATATAGGACCAGACGCCGTTTATAAGGATGCTTTCAGACATCTTCTTAAGCTGTGTGAGATTCTGATGTGAGTAGCCCAGGCGGCGCAGATACTGCTCTATGCGCAGCCCGTCTGCCCGGGCGCCTATGTGGTATGTGATGATCCGTTCCATTGGCTGTCCTTTCATCCTGCTTTGGTCTTGAGTAGTGCCTGCATGGCTGTTTGCTGCAGGATACAACTCTATGTTAGCAGAACCGGCGGGAAAATGAAAGATAAAGAAAGATGGTGAAGTTAAATGGAAAGAAAATATGCGCCGCAACACAAAGGAAACCTGCGCTGGAATAGAAAGGAAGCCTGTGGTACAATAGCATAGACGTTTTTAATGACCTACGATATAAGAATGACAGAGAGGAAAGAACATATGGATATTAATCAGAAGCTTACAGAAGAGCTTGGGGTGAAACAGTGGCAGATCGATGCCGCAGTGAATCTGATAGATGAAGGAAACACGATCCCCTTTATATCACGATACAGAAAAGAAGTGACGGGATCGCTCAATGACGAACAGCTCAGAAAGCTGTATGAGCGCCTGACTTATCTGAGAAACCTGGAAGAAAAAAAGGCGCAGGTCATCTCCAGCATTGAAGAGCAGGGAAAGCTGACCGAGGAGCTGAGGAGCCAGATCCTTGCGGCGGAGACTCAGGTGGCGGTAGAAGATCTGTACCGCCCTTACCGGCCCAAACGGCGTACCCGCGCGACGATCGCGAAGGAGAAGGGGTTGGAGCCGCTGGCAGCATATATCATGCTCCAGAGGGCGAAAGAGCCTCTCGAAGAGACTGCGAAGGAGTACATCTCAGAGGAGAAAGAAGTAAAGAATGCTGAGGAGGCAATCCAGGGGGCGGCGGATATTATTGCAGAGAGCATTTCGGATAATGCTGATTACCGGAGCTGGATCAGAAATGCCACAATGAAGAAGGGCAAAGTGATTTCCACGGCAAAAGATCCGGAGGCAGAGTCTGTGTATGAAATGTACTATGAGTTCGAAGAGCCTGTCTCAAAGCTGGCCGGGCACAGAATCCTGGCACTGAACCGGGGGGAGAAGGAGAAATTCCTGACAGTCAAGGTAGAAGCGCCCGAGGAGGATATCCTCCGGTATCTGGAAAAAAAGGTGATCCATACAGACAATCCTTATACAACGCCCCTGCTTCAGGAGACAGCGGCGGACAGCTATCAGAGGCTGATCGCTCCTGCGATCGAGCGGGAGATCCGAAATGAACTGACAGAGAAGGCGGAAGACGGAGCAATCGAAGTCTTTGGGAAAAACCTGCATCAGCTTCTCATGCAGCCTCCTATCGCAGGCAGGGTAGTCCTTGGATGGGACCCGGCATTCCGTACAGGGTGTAAGCTGGCGGTCGTTGATCCCACGGGAAAGGTCATCGGGACGACTGTCATTTATCCGACTGCTCCTACGACACCCCAGAAGATCAAGGCGAGCAAAGATCTCCTGAAGAAGATCATCCCCAAGTACCATATCTCTCTTATTTCTCTTGGGAACGGGACCGCTTCCAGGGAATCAGAGCAGTTTATCGTGGAGTTGTTAAAAGAGATTCCGGAGGAGAAGGTGCAGTATGTGATCGTGAACGAGGCGGGCGCGTCCGTCTACTCGGCGAGCAAGCTGGCGACCGAGGAATTTCCGAAGTTTGACGTGGGACAGCGGAGCGCGGCGTCCATAGCGCGGCGGCTCCAGGACCCGCTGGCGGAGCTGGTGAAGATCGATCCCAAGTCCATCGGCGTGGGACAGTACCAGCATGACATGAACCAGAAGAAGCTGGGCGAATCCCTGAACGGCGTTGTGGAGGACTGTGTAAATAAAGTCGGCGTAGATCTGAATACCGCCTCAGCGCCGCTGCTCTCCTACATTTCCGGCATCAGCGGAACGGTCGCTAAAAATATTGTGGCATACAGGGAAGAGAATGGCAGATTCTCAGACCGCAGGGAGCTTCTCAAAGTGCCGAAGCTGGGACCGAAGGCATTCGAACAGTGCGCCGGATTCATGCGGATCACAGAAGGGAAGAACCCGTTGGACGGCACAGGGGTGCACCCGGAATCCTATGAGGCTGCGGAAAAGCTTTTGAAGAAGCAGGGATACACGCCGGAAGACGTGGCACAGCACAACCTGACCGGACTGTCCCTTACGATCAAAGACTATAAGCGGCTTGCTGAAGAGCTGGGGATCGGTGAGATTACGCTCCGCGATATTGTGAAAGAACTGGAGAAGCCGGCGAGAGATCCTCGCGACGAGATGCCCAAACCGATCCTGCGCACAGATGTGCTGGAGATGAAGGATCTGAAAGAAGGCATGATCCTCAAGGGCACGGTGAGAAATGTGATCGATTTCGGCGTATTCGTAGATATCGGGGTGCATCAGGACGGTCTGGTGCATATTTCCCAGATTACGGATCGGTATATCAAGCATCCCCTGGAAGCAGTGAGCGTGGGCGATATCGTCGATGTAAAAGTGATGAGCGTGGATCTGAAAAAGAAGAGGATCCAGCTTACCATGAGAGGGATCAGCTGAATCCAAAATCAATCTCCAAAATCCTGATTTCAGGCATTCAGGAGTGTCCGGGAAAGATCCGCCGGACCATCAGGATAATACTGCGCCTGAATATGTGCGTCCTCATGTGCTCCCCATACTGCGTGTGCAAAGTCAACTCCCGCAGAGGAAGCGCATTTTGCGTCTCCCAGGCTGTCTCCGACATAGAGGATTTCATCAC
>USKR01000247.1 GCA_900555215.1 uncultured Ruminococcus sp. | reverse complement strand
TTTGTGGTCGAATCCGCCATGAACCCGGAAAGAGTGAAAGCGCTGTACGATGTATGCCATGCATACTGGATCACAACGAAAGTGCCGAATATGAAGTACATCCATGTGATCGCGGAGGATGGCAATATCACTCAGAAAGCTGCTTATACGGAGAACGGCGCCCGCGTATTCCTGTATGCAAAGACAGACCGGCTTGTCTGGGGATCAAAAGACGGCAGACATTATACGGACTCCATTCCTTATGAGAGTAAACGGCTTTTTTATGAACTCCGCTATATGGATATGTGCAGGAAATATATCAATGGCCTTCGAAGGAACCGGGAGGAAGAAGAAGCCCAGGAACTGACTCTGGACGTTGTCCGTGAAAAAGGACTTGAGAATTATACCGAGGAAGAGATGCTCGGGCTGTGCAGCAGGACGATCAGGGAGAATAATTATGAAAATGATGATTTCCTGACTTATGTATGTTTTGAATTGTTTAAGAAACAGCAGTATGACAAAGTTATTTTGACTTATCTCGCAAATTATTACTGCGGAGCGACACCTGACATGAAGGTGCTCTGGAGAGAAGCGCGCGATTATGAGGTGCATACGCACAAACTGGCAGAGAGGATACTTACCCAGATGCTGTTTTCGGAAGAGCTTTTCCAGGAGGCGCAGATTTTCGAGCAGTATTATGCAGAAGGAGCGTATTTCAGGCTTCAGGAGGCGTATCTTGCATATGTTTCCAGAGAGTATGTGGTGGAAGAGAGAAAGATCGGCAGAAGCGTGATCGATATTATCTGCAGGGAATATGAAAAGGGCGAGAATACAATTGATATCTGTAAGATCGCAGTGCTCAAATATTATTCAGGAAGAGAATATAACGCGCAGACCCGCAAGACTTTGAAAAAATTCCTTCAGGAACTGTGCGGAAAACAGATTTATTTCCCGTTCTTCCTTTCTTATGAAAAAGACTGGCTGGTCGAGCTGCAGCTCTGGGATAAGACTTTGGTGGAGTATAAAGGGCAGAAGGGAAGCAGGGTCATGCTCTATTACCAGCTCCAGAAGGGCGGGAAGGAGCAGGCGGATTACTCTACAGAGGTGCTGACTCCGATGTACGAGAACCTCTATGTGAAGAAGTTCGTGCTCTTTGCCAATGAGAAACTGAAGTACTATTTTAAGGAGACGATCGACGGCAATTCCTACCGCAGCGACAAGGAGACCTGCGTAAGGGAGCCAGAGCCCGGGGAGCTCGGCAGATACGGAAGGCTGAATGATATCCTCATGGAGACCGGCAGCAGGGAACGCCGGAAGATGATGCAGGAATATGCACTGGAGGATGCGGCGGCGAATCATATGTTCACACAAGAATAAGGAGGGTGTCTTTCCATGGGACAAGGCAGTATCATCGGTTATGAAATAAATGAAAAGACATGCCAGATCAGTTTTTATAATGACCAGGAGCTGGAGCCGGATACTCTGGAAGTGGATTCGGATAATTACCAGATCCCGCTGATCATCGGGAAACTGAGGGATACATGGGCGTACGGCAAGGAGGCGAAAAGACTGGTCACGATCAAAGAAGGCTTTACCGTGACAAGACTTTTGAGCAAAAGCCTTGCGGGGGACAAGATCGAATTCGGCGAGGAAACATACGATGCGGTCTGGCTCCTTTCCCAGTTCATCCAGATGTCGCTACAGCCCTTTCCGGAGATAGAGGGGATCGTGTTCACTGTGCCCGCCCTGACGGAGGAGCTGGCCCAGATGCTCCGGGGGATCGCGGTGCGTATGAATATCGACAAGAGGCATATCTTTATCCAGGACTATAAGGAGAGTTTCTGCAATTATCTGTTTTATCAGCCAAAGGAGCTGTGGCAGTATGACGCGGCGCTTTTCTGCTGTGACCGCAATGAGATACGGGCGTATATGCTGAGACGTCTGCGGCCCGGACTGGGCGGCGGCAAGACAACGTTTGTGACAGTGGATGAGGTGGCAAGCGCGCACATGAAGGAGCTGGCGGCGGTCTACCCGGTGCTGAACGAAGATAAGGCAAAGGAAGCGGATGCTATGTTCTGCAAGTTTATCGAGAGCGTGTTCGACAAGCGGATCGTTTCTTCGGTATTCCTTACAGGCGAGGGATTTGAGAATAACTGGTATCCGAAAGCCCTCAGGGTGCTCTGTAATGGCCGGCGCGCCTTTATCGGAAATAATCTGTACAGCAAAGGCGCCTGCTATACCGCGTATCGGAAGCTGTTCATGCATATCGAGAACCCGGTCTATCTGTCAGACGATAAGCTGACAGACCAGATCACGGTGAATATGAGAGTGGACGGGCAGGAGATGTGGTATCCGATCGTTTCCTGGGGAGCGCACTGGTATGAGTCCAATAATCAGTGGGAAGTCCTCATGGAGGATGTGGAGGATATTGAGTTTCACATTGAATCACTGATCCAGGGGAATGTGAGGACGGAGAAGATTTCCCTCGAGAAATTTCCGAGACGCGCGGAATATTCCATGCGGCTTCAGATCGAGACACTGTTCCTGGACGAGAAGACATGTAAGATCACGGTGCGTGACGCGGGATTTGGAGACTTCTTCCCGCCGACGGATTTCCATGAGGAAAAGATCATACATTTAGGAGGCAATGATGGGAAATTTAATTCTTTGTCATGACAGACACGCGGCACATCCCTATGAGATCACAAGGATCCACAGCAGGATCTTTACGATCGAGGAGCTGTGCTATTATCTGTGCAATAATCTTTATCTAATCGATTACACGATCATGAACGAACAGCTCTGCGACTGGCTTGACGAAGAACTGGGCATGGAAGAACTGGCGGGAGCGCTTAAGGATGTCCTGCGTCTGAGGGGCTCTGTGGAGAAGTTTGTCCTGACTATATTGAAAGCTTCCAGAATATACAGGGAGCCGGAAATGATACGGATCCAGAACGTGCTGGAGCATCTGAAAAACCAGAAGGACATCGAGCGCCAGAAGTTCAAAGGCGACAACCTGCTGGAGAGCGGGGAGCTGGAGGAGGCGATCCTCGTATACCAGGCCATCTTAAACCAGGAAAAAGACGAGACTGTGGACGACAAATTCTACGGCAGGATCTACGCGGGGCTGGGAGCGGCATACGGAAGGCTCTTCCTCTATCAGGAGTCGGCGCGCATGTATGACAGAGCTTATCAGATGTGCGGGGATA
>USKR01000246.1 GCA_900555215.1 uncultured Ruminococcus sp. | reverse complement strand
GTCTTTAAATCTTCATTCAGACTTTTCACATTATCAGTCCTCTTCTTCCGTCTGTACGGAATAGGTCTGTCTCTTTCTCGCCATTTCGTCGCTTGCCAGATATTCATCGTATGTCGTGATCTTATCGATGAGCTGTCCGCCCGGCACGATCTCCATGATACGGTTTGCTGTGGTCTGCACGATCTGATGGTCTCTCGATGTAAACAGCAGCACGCCCGGGAATTTGATCAGGCCGTTGTTGAGCGCGGTGATCGCCTCCATATCCAGATGGTTGGTAGGCTCGTCAAGGAGAAGGACATTTGCCCCGGAGATCATCATTTTAGAGAGCAGGCAGCGTACCTTTTCTCCACCGGATAATACTTTAATTTTCTTCACCCCGTCTTCTCCCGAGAACAGCATACGTCCGAGGAAACCGCGGACATAAGTCACATCCTTTTCTTCTGAATACTGAGTCAGCCACTCGGTAATATTGTAGTCGCTGTCAAATTCGCCGCCAAAATCCTTCGGGAAATATGCCTGTGATGTGGTCACGCCCCATTTATAGGTACCCTCATCCGGTTCCATCTCCCCGATCAGGATCTTAAAGAGCACTGTTTTCGCAAGCTCATTTCCGCCGACAAAAGCGACCTTATCATCATGTCCCAGTGTAAAGCTGATGTTATCAAGTATCTTCTCCCCGTCAATGGTCTTGGACAGACCTTCCACCGTGAGCACCTCGTTTCCGATCTCTCTGTTCGGGCGGAAATCAATATACGGGTACTTTCTGCTGGACGGCTTGATCTCATCGAGCTGGATCTTCTCAAGAGCGCGCTTCCTGGATGTCGCCTGTTTGGACTTGGAAGCGTTGGCGCTGAACCGCGCGATAAATTCCTGCAGCTCTTTGATCTTCTCTTCTTTCTTCCTGTTCGCTTCCTTCATCTGACGGATCAGGAGCTGGCTGGACTCATACCAGAAATCATAGTTTCCGGCATAGAGCTGGATCTTACCATAATCAATATCCGCGATCTGTGTACATACCTTATTTAAAAAGTAACGGTCATGGGATACAACGATGACCGTATTGTCAAAGTTAATGAGGAACTCTTCGAGCCACGCAATGGCATCCAGATCAAGATGGTTGGTAGGCTCGTCCAGAAGCAGGATGTCCGGGTTTCCGAACAATGCCTGGGCGAGAAGCACCTTAACCTTCTCCGGGCCGGTCAGCTCTTTCAGATATTTATAGTGAAGGTCTGTCTCAATGCCTAGTCCGTTTAATAGTGACGCAGCGTCAGACTCTGCCTCCCATCCGTTCATAGTCGCAAATTCTGCCTCCAGCTCGCTGGCACGGATACCGTCCTCATCCGTGAAATCTTCTTTTGCATAGATCACTTCTTTTTCCTTCATGATCTCATACAGTCTTGCATTTCCCATAATGACTGTATCAAGCACAGTATATTCATCGTATTTAAAATGGTCCTGCTGCAGGAATGAAAGCCTCTCCCCCGGAGTGATAACGACTTCCCCCTTGGTCGGTTCCAGCTGACCTGAAAGGATCTTCAGGAAAGTGGACTTTCCCGCACCGTTGGCGCCGATCAGACCATAGCAGTTGCCTTCTGTAAATTTGATATTTACATCTTCAAAGAGTGCTTTTTTCCCAACTCGAAGCGTCACATTATTTGCACTGATCATTCTTGTATCTCCTTATCATTATAAAAATTGTTTACAGGATATCCGGCAGAGGCTTCTGCCGTGAGAGCACACTTATGCACTATCGCTTATCTTAACATGGGCGGAGCGTAAAATCAATCACTCGGGCACACATTATGTATGTGTTTCCCCAGTGGATTACTTCCCTGTTTTCGACTTTTTCGGTCGAAAATCGTCGAACCTTTCTTATTGTATGTCATATTTCTGCAATTTACGATAATATAGGTGTGCAAAATGAACAGGCGCCTCAGATCAGAGAGGAGTATTCATATGACTTATGAACAAATTATAATCAGCACTCTTGACTCATTCGGAGTCAGCCGTTCTTACACAGGTTATGATTATGTGGTCCACGGACTCCTTCTCATTATTGAAGACCGGGATCGTTTGGACTGCATCACAAAATCTCTGTACCTGGATATTGCCAGTCATTTTCATACAAGCTGGAACTGTGTAGAAAAAAATATGAGAACGGTAGTCACTTCCGTCTGGGAATCTCACAACGCAGAACTTCTCGAACTGATCTTCAGCAAATCCCATCGGGACAGGAAACCAACGAATAAAGAATTTATGAAATATATGTATGATTATGTCATACATGCAGGCCGCCACATCCAAAACAACGGCAAAAATCTGTCTGTTCTTTGCCCGATCTCCAATCAATACTGCGAATCACTGATGCTCTTTTACGTCAGGCTTTCACAGATACTGGAATAGCGGCAGGAGGCGGATCCTCCGCCTCCTGTGCACATACAGCGCCGCACTATATTTTTCTTTCCATGCGGATAATTTCACGTATCGCTTCCACTGCTGTCCTGACAGCGCCATCCGTGTCATGCACCTGATGGTTCTCAAGACCGTGTTTTTCTCTCTCCTGGTTGGCGATGGCAAGGAATATGGAACCGACCCGCACCCGCCGGTAGGCGCCCACGATAAAGAGCGCTGCGGATTCCATTTCCGAAGCCACACACCCCATACGCAGCCATGCCTCCCATTTATCCATAAGTTCATAGCTGACCGGATGTTTCTCAGGCTGATGCTGTCCGTAAAAGGAATCCTTGCACTGCACGACGCCGGTATGGCAGGTCATGCCCAGCCTTTTTGCCGCGTTTACAAGGGCGTTCGTCACTTCCAGATCCGGGACGGCCGGATACTCAATGGGCGCATACTCTCTGCTGGTGCCCTCCATACGGATAGCGCCTGTGGCGATAACCAGATCGCCGCCGCACACTTCCGTCTGCATTCCGCCGCATGTTCCCACCCGAATAAACGTATCCGCACCGCAGTTGCACAATTCCTCCATTGCAATGGATGCAGAAGGACCTCCGATCCCCGTACTTGTCACGCTCACTTTCTCTCCGTCCAGAGTCCCTGTATATGTCACAAACTCCCTGCTGTCTGCTGCAAGATACGGATTTTCAAAATACTGCGCTATTTTTTCACACCGCTTGGGATCTCCCGGAAGAATCACATATTTTCCCACATCTCCCGGCTTCAGTCCCACATGG
>USKR01000245.1 GCA_900555215.1 uncultured Ruminococcus sp. | reverse complement strand
GGTCGTAGATTTTCTACATTTTAACATAAGTTAAGCCTTTGTAAAGTTTACAGTTCCTTTGCAAAGGCTTAATTTTTCTTTGATGGAAAACAGGGGAATAACTTCGCTATAATTGCCCGTGCAGGCTGCGGGGCGATAAAGACGTTTCGTGGTGAGGGACACCGCCGGACGGGAAAATGTCCGGGCGCGGATGCCGGCAGCGGCTT
This sequence comes from uncultured Ruminococcus sp., assembly GCA_900555215.1. Classification (GTDB taxonomy): domain Bacteria; phylum Bacillota; class Clostridia; order Lachnospirales; family Lachnospiraceae; genus Mediterraneibacter; species Mediterraneibacter excrementipullorum. Next base: position 3,008 of record USKR01000245.1, on the reverse strand, counting down.
TGCAGGAAACATCGTATGAGAATTATCATGAGGAGTTATGGATTATGTTAGAGTTGAAAAACGTGAAGAAGAGCTATGACGGCACGCCGGTGCTCACTGACATCAGCCTGAATATCGAAGACGGAGAAATCGTCTCGATCCTGGGACCATCCGGATGCGGAAAGACAACGCTCCTGAACCTGATCCTCGGTATTGTAGATTCAGACGGCGGTGAAATAATATTTAACGGCGAGGATATCACAAATGTACCTATGGAAAAGAGAGGTTTCAATATTGTGTTCCAGGACTATGCTTTATTTCCGAACCTGAACGTATACCAGAACATTACATACGGACTCAGGAACAAGCCGGAAATTTCCTCTAAAGAAGAGGTAGAAGAACTGATAAACCTCCTTGGGCTGGAAGAACACCTGTCCAAGAGGATCGGGCAGCTCTCCGGAGGTCAGAAGCAGAGAGTCGCGCTGGCAAGGACTATGGTCATGAAGCCGAAGATCCTCCTGCTCGATGAGCCGTTAAGTGCTCTTGACGGAGTGATCAAAGAATCTATCAAAGACAGGATCAAAACGATCGCAAGGGAATACAACCTTACAACCATTATTGTAACGCACGATCCGGAGGAAGCGCTGACGCTGTCCAACAGAGTCATGATCATAAATGAAGGGAAGATCGCGCAGTTCGGCAGACCGGAAGAAATCATCAAGAAACCTGAAAACGGATTTGTAAAGAAATTTATCCTGAATCAGCTTGAGATCAAGAAGAATAATATTTATACCCTGTTCTCAGGACAGCTCCAGGAGTAGGCGCAGGTGAAGTTGCTATCGGATTTGGTCTTCGCCAGCAGGCGGTAGCTGATAAGGCGGACGGACTTCCCATCGACTATATCGATCCGGCAGAGGGGAATTTCAGCCTGACAGAATCGGTGGCAGTAGTAGATAAAGGCGATAATACGAACCCGCTGGCCATGGAGATGGCACAGTGCATCATTGAGAACGGAAGAGAAGAGCTCCAGTCTTACTATCCGAATGCACTTTATAACGGGGAGAGCACAGATGCAGCGAACAAATCTGCAAACCCGAAGGTATTCCCGGAGAAGCTGACTGTTGATCTTTTAGAGCAGCACCAGGCACTGTCCGAGGAAGCCAAAGAGGCAGCAGGGATCTAAATAGATAAGGACTTATCTGGAATTCAGCCTCGTCTGTTGCGGCGGGGCTGAAAATCGGCTGAAATCTTACAACAAAAATATAGAAGAGAAAAGAGGAAACAGAGATGAGATCATATAAACTACTGACACCGGGACCGCTGACTACTACGGAAACGGTAAAGCAGCAGATGCTTTTTGACCACTGTACATGGGATGATGATTACAAACAGATTACCCAGCAGATCCGCAGAGGACTTCTGGATCTGGCGCATGTATCACCGGAGGAGTACACGGCAGTGCTCATGCAGGGGAGCGGCACATTCGGCGTTGAGTCGGTCCTGACGAGCATTCCCGGAGCAAACGATGAACTCCTGATCTGCGCCAACGGAGCTTACGGCGAGCGTATGACAGATATTGCGGAGCATGCGGGAATCAAGTATCAGGTATACAATGAACATTATAATAAAGTGCCCAACGCGCAGAAAATTGGTGAGATGCTGGATGCGGATCCGGCGATCACACATGTGGCAATGGTTCACAGCGAGACGACATCCGGGATACTTAATGATATCGAAGCAGTGGGAAAAGTTGTAAAAGAAAAGGGACGCATATTCATTGTTGACGCGATGAGCAGCTTTGGCGGCGTCGATATCCCGGTTAAGGACTGGGGGATTGATTTCATTATCAGCAGCGCGAATAAATGTATCCAGGGCGTTCCGGGATTTTCCTTTATCATTGCGCGAAAAGATCTTCTCGAGGCAAGCGCTGGAAATGCAAGGAGTCTGTCTCTGGATCTCTATGACCAGTGGAAGACAATGGAAGTGGACGGGAAGTGGCGCTTTACTTCCCCCACTCATGTAGTGCTTGCGTTTGCCCAGGCTATGAAAGAGCTGAAGGAAGAAGGGGGGATCGAGGCTAGAAGCCGCCGTTATCTGAACAATAACCGTCTCCTTATCAAAAGGATGGAAGAAATGGGGATCCGTCCTTATATCGACGATACTCATCAGGGACCGATCATCACGACATTCTTCTACCCGGATGAATGCCGCTTTACATTCTCTCAGATGTATGAGTTCATTAAAGACAGAGGATATGCCATCTATCCGGGAAAAGTGACCGAGGCAGAGACCTTCCGCATCGGGAACATCGGAGAGATCTATGAGGAAGACATCGAAAAGGTGTGCGCGATCATAAAAGAATTTCTGGAGGAGTACAATCATGAAAAAAATTAAGGCTGTGATTTTTGACTGGGCAGGGACGACAGTAGATTTCGGGTGCATGGCGCCGGTGCAGGCGTTTGTCGAAGTATTTAAAGAGTTCGGCATAGAGCCGACAATGGAAGAAGTCCGAGAGCCTATGGGGATGCTTAAGATCGATCATATCCGTACCATGCTGAAAATGGGGAGGATCAGGAATCTCTGGATCGAAAAATACGGGAAAGAGCCGGAAGAGGAAGACGCACAGAAGCTGTATGCTATCTTCGAAGAAAAACTCCTGAGTATCCTGCATCTGTATTCCGATCCCAAGCCGGGAGTCGTAGATGTGGTCAATAAACTGAGACGAAACGGATACAAGATCGGATCTACAACAGGGTATAATGATAAGATGATGGAGATTGTAGTTCCTGCTGCAAAAGAAAAAGGATATGAGCCGGACGTATGGTTCAGCCCGGATTCTACAGGACAGAAAGGACGGCCGTATCCGTATATGATCTTCCGGAATATGGAAGCGCTGGATATTAAGAAGGTGCGCCGCGTGCTCAAAGTGGGAGACACTATTTCAGATATCAAAGAGGGGCGCAACGCAGGAGTATGGTCCGCGGGGATTGTCGTGGGAAGCTCCGAGATGGGGCTTTCACTCGAGGAAT
>USKR01000244.1 GCA_900555215.1 uncultured Ruminococcus sp. | reverse complement strand
TTTTCCTGCCTCATGGAGCGGAGCCGATGCCAGCCATACCTCCGCGCTGAATACGTCCTCGACACATTTGCTCCGCGGTTTTCGGACGTTCCATCGATCATGCGTCCTCACACACAAATCCAGATTTTCGCCTCTTGTATTTATTGGTTTCTTTGATTTATAATGGGTATTATTTTGAAAAGGAGTTTGTTTATGATTTTAGGTTCACATGTGGGTATGAGCGGAAAGGACATGCTGCTCGGCTCTGCAAAGGAGGCTGTATCCTACGGGGCGGATACGTTTATGTTCTACACCGGAGCTCCTCAGAACACAAGAAGGAAAGACATCAGCGAGCTGAATATCGAGCCGGCATGGGAGTACATGAAAGCTCATGGAATCAGCGAGATCATTGTCCACGCGCCCTATATCATCAATCTGGGAAATGCGGTTAAGCCTGAGACTTTTTCCCTTGCCGTAGAATTTCTTGCAAAGGAGATAGAGCGCACAGTGAGCTGCCACAGCCATACGCTTATCCTCCATCCCGGAGCGCACGTTGGGGAAGGCGCAGAGATCGGGACCACCCAGATCATCAAGGGTCTCAATGAAGTGCTCAGCGGGGACACTGACTGCTGCATCGCGCTTGAGACTATGGCAGGAAAAGGTTCGGAAATCGGCCGCTCTTTTGAGGAGCTTGCCAAGATCTATGATGGGGTTACCCACAGCGAGAAATTAAGGGTATGCTTTGACACCTGTCATACGAGCGACAGCGGGTACGATATCATTCATCATTTTGATGATGTAATAGATGAATTTGACCGCATCATCGGAAAGGATCAGATTGCGGTCTTCCATATCAATGACAGCAAGAATCCTCCAGGTGCTGCTAAGGACCGTCATGAGAACATCGGTTTCGGACACATCGGTTTTGACGCGATCAATTATATCATACGGCACCCGGATTTCGAAAATGTACCGAAAATACTGGAGACACCATATATCCCATCTCAGATAAATCCAAAGAAATCTTACGCGCCCTACAAATATGAGATAGAGATGCTCAGAAGGGGAATATTTGATCCAGACCTTAAAGAAAAAATCTTAAAAGACAGCGAACAGTAACAAAAGCACGCAAAATCGACTCTTCCGCTTGACTTTTTTCTTTAATCAACATATTATTGTATTATCTAGATAATACAGTTACAGGGCGCGGGATATCCCGCGCCCTGTAAGGGACCGCCTGAGGCGGTCCCTTTCAAAGAAAGTGAGATGATCTAATGCCGTGGAATTTAGACGACAGCCGCCCCATTTACCTGCAGCTCATGGAGCGGATCCAGCACGACATCATCTCCGGTGTCTATCAGCCGGGGGATAAGCTTCCCTCAGTCCGTGATCTTGCTCTGGACGCTGCTGTCAACCCAAACACAATGCAAAAAGCATTGTCTGAACTGGAACGCGGCGGGCTGGTATATTCCCATCGGACGAGCGGCCGATTTATCACTGATGACAGCACCCTTCTGAAAAAAATCAAAACTGACCTGGCGCAGGAATATATCAGCACTTTTTTAAGTCAGATGCGCCGTCTGGGGTTGAATGACAGTGAGACACTGGAAATGATAAAGGAAACTTTAGGAGGGGGAGACAATGAGACCAATTCTTGAATGTCAGAGACTCACAAAAAAATACGGTAATTTTTATGCCCTTTCTGACCTGACCCTGTCCCTCGACCGGGGACAGATCGCAGGGCTTCTCGGTCCGAACGGAAGCGGAAAAACCACATTGATCAAACTTGCCACCGGACTTCTCGTACCGACAGACGGCCATATTATGATCAATGGACTGTCTCCGTGCACTGATACAAAAAAAATCGTATCTTACCTGCCGGATAGAAGCTTCCTGAACGAGCACATGAGAGTCAAAGAGATCCTTTCTTTTTATGAAGACTTTTATGAAAATTTCAGCACGGAACGCGCCTCTAAAATGCTGGATTCCCTTGAGATCGACATGCATATGCAGCTTCAGTCCCTCTCAAAAGGGACAAAAGAGAAAGTTCAGCTCGCGCTTGTTATGAGCCGGGTCGCGGACCTTTATATACTGGATGAACCGATCGGGGGCGTGGATCCTGCAGCAAGGGACTATATTCTCCGCACTATCCTAACGAACTATGATGATAACGCTGCTATCCTTATCTCCACGCACCTTATCTCTGATATCGAAAATGTACTTGACAGAGTTATTTTCCTAAAGGGCGGACAGCTCGCACTCAACGCGTCTGTAGATGAGATCCGAACACAGTACGGGAAATCTGTGGATGTTTTATTCAGGGAGGTATTTAAATGTTAGGAAAACTGATCAAATATGATTTAAAAGCATCGGCTAAAATATTTCTCCTGCTCCATGTGATCTTCCTGCTTATATGCGCCGCAGCCCGTTTTCTGTTCATGAACCGTATCAACTTTCATGCATCTGCAGAAACGCTTATCGCTCCTATTACAATAATGTTAGTGCTGGGAACATTTCTGATCACAACACTTTCACTCTGCACAAATCTGTTGATCACTTTTCGTTTCTACCGGAATCTGTTCAGCAAGGAGGGATATTTGAGCTGGACGCTCCCCGTATCGGGAGTTACCCACCTGTGGGCGAAGATCATTTCCGGCTATCTTCTTACAGCGCTTGATATAACAGCCATATACGCAGGAATCCTGCTTCTTGTGACCGAAAGAAACGTTACGGATGCTTATCAGTCCATTGCGCCGGAGATGACCGAAGCCATCGGAATGCCTCTCTCCTCTTTCGGGCTGTGCGTTTTTATCTTCTGCGTAGTCGGAGGCATCAGCTCCGTGCTTTTGATCTACTTCAGCATCTGTGTGGGACAGCTTTTCCCTGCGCACAGGGTATTATGCGCTGTTGCCGCATATTTTATTACCAGCTTTGTGATACAGATCGCCGTACTTGTGATCATGGCAGCTCTCGGGATGTTAGATTACGCCGCAAGTTCCAACACCATGGCTGACGAGATGTTCTCCCTTCTGGTGCCGAATACTATTTTTGCTCTGATACTCTGCATTGCGCAGTATGCAGCAGTACACTATATCATGAAGAGAAAAATCAATCTGATATAGAATATATATCTGAATTTGGGGACCTGATTTTATTTTTCCGCAGGCAAAAGCGGCGCTCCATCAAACATACCGATGGGGCGCCGCTTTTCAGAAGCGTCTGAACGGAGTCGAACCGTCGCACATGCCTCCGGAGGGCAT
>USKR01000243.1 GCA_900555215.1 uncultured Ruminococcus sp. | reverse complement strand
TACAGAGATCTGTCAGATGAAATGCAGGCATATATGGATTACATCTGTGATACTGTCCTGAAACAATATACAGGTCTCCTGTTGTCGGATGAGATAGACTCTCAGGATGAAACTCAGATCGCATGGGCGAAAGATGAGACGATCAGTCTGTACACATATTTGAACTATGCGATTTCCCAAAACTGGGTGGATACGACAAAGCTCGGCAACAGCGCTACTCCAGGTCGGAAGAGATTTATCAGGAACTTGTCACATACCTCGAAGATTATTTGAAGGAAGACAGCGAATTCGACAAACTTCTCTACGAATATCTTATAAAATCAGGGGGTATCACGGGAGCGCAGATCTGTGCCATCACATATGAACAGGGAGTTCTTACGATGGACGAAAATGCATATTATGGTCTCCTGAACGGGACGGTAGATGCATACAGCTGGCTTTATAATAAGATCGAAACACTGGAGATCACTCCGGGGCAATTGGCGCTTGAACCGTGTTCAGGCGGTATTGTGGTGACAGACCCTAATTCAGGAGATGTTCTCGCCTGTGTTTCTTATCCGGGATATGATAATAACCGGCTGGCAAATACAATGGATTCGGCGTACTACAATAAGCTGAATACAGGACTGGCAAGGATATTTTACAACAGGGCTACACAGGAACTGACGGCGCCTGGTTCAACATATAAAATGGTTTCTGCCACAGCAGGACTTGAAGAGGGCGTTATTGATACCGGAACCACGATCTACTGTAACGGCATTTTTGACACGGTTACCCCAAGTCCGACCTGCTGGATTTATCCGAATGGCGGTCATGGCTCACTGAGTGTTGTACAGGCGATCCAGCATTCCTGTAATATTTTCTTTTATCAGGTCGGCTATGATCTCAGCCTTAATGCAGAGGGGGATTACGACAGCGACCTCGGTACCGATAAGCTTGCAAAATACGCAGAAATGTTCGGACTTGGCGATACATCCGGTTTGGAAATTCCGGAGGCGGAACCGCATATCTCTGACGAATACTCAATCCAGTCTGCTATCGGGCAGGGAAACAATAACTATACCGTCCAGCTCAACCGCTATGTGACCGCAGTCGCGAATAACGGTACAGTTTATGATCTGACTCTTGTCGATAAGACAACTGATGCCAATGGAAAGCTCATCAAAGATTATGAGGCGGCAGTTGACCATACGATCGATGAGATAAGCCAGACCACATGGGATGCGATCCATACCGGCATGGAGCAGGTAGTTGCAAGCACAGCGTCATTTAACGGGCTCGACTTTACTATGGCAGGAAAGACCGGTACGGCGCAGCATAATGAGCTGCATGCTGACCATGTTCTTTTTGTGGGATATGCACCGGCCGAATCTCCTCAGATATCGATCGCAGTCCGTATCACGTACGGATATAATTCAGGCTATTCCGCTGAGATAGGCAGAGATATCGCAAGAGTATATTTCAATCAGGATGCAGCACAGGAAGTAGTTACAGGCAGTGCGGCGGACCTGGGGACAGGCATCGCCGGCGACTAAGAGATGGGGGATGAAAGATGGGCAGGCTGGTAACGATCAGGAGCAGCCGCTACGGGCTGGATATCGAACTGGACCCGGGAGCGGATTTTGACACCCTGCTTGAGGTCCTTGCCGATAAATTCAAAGCGTCAGCCCGTTTCTTTAAAGATGCGAAGATGGCATTAAGCTTCAGCGGCCGGACTCTGAGCCGCCCTGAAGAGGAAGCGGTCCTCGGCATCATCAGCGAGACCACGCAGATCGATATCCTCTGTGTGGTCGAACAAAATGACAAGAACGAACCAATGTACAGAAGCATTGTGGAACATGCCCTGGATGGTCTGAGTAAAAAAGAAGGGCAGTTTTACAGAGGAACCCTGGGGAAAAGAGAGATCCTGGAATCGGATTCCAGCATTGTAATCCTGGGGGATGTAGAGCCGGGCGCACGTGTCATCGCCAGAGGCAGCGTTGTTATTGTAGGCGCGCTCTACGGAGCCGTCCAGGCAGGCGCTGCCGGAGACAGAGATGCTTTTGTCGTTGCTCTTTCCATGCAGCCCAAACAGCTCTGCATCGGTGATATAGAGGCAAAGCGTCAGCTTATCTACCAGGAGAGCCTCAGTATCAAAGGTCCGAAGATCGCGGTTGTAGACGGCAGCCGCATCTATCTTGATCCTCTCGTAGAATGAATGTCAGAAAGTAAAGTAGGAGGAGTACCAGCATGGGAGAAGTTATCGTCATTACATCAGGAAAAGGCGGAGTCGGAAAGACAACGACAACAGCGAACATAGGGATCGGGTTATCGAACCTTGGGAAAAAAGTCATTGTGATCGACACGGATCTCGGACTTCGAAACCTGGACGTTGTCATGGGGCTGGAGAACCGTATTGTATACAATATTGTAGATGTCATAGAGGGAAGCTGCCGCCTTAAGCAGGCACTTATAAAGGACAAGAGGTTCCCTGAATTGTATCTGCTTCCATCTGCACAGACAAAGGACAAATCCAGTGTTTCACCGGAACAGATGAAAAAGCTCGTGGAAGAGATCAGAAATGACTTTGATTTCATCCTGCTGGATTGCCCGGCAGGAATTGAGCAAGGATTCCAAAATGCTATTGCGGGGGCAGACCGCTCGATTGTCGTTACAACACCGGAAGTATCGGCAATCCGTGACGCAGACCGTATTATCGGTCTTTTAGAGGCTTCCGGAATACGGAGAAATGACCTTCTCATTAACCGGCTGCGGATCGACATGGTGAGAAGAGGAGATATGATGTCAGTGGAAGACGTCACAGAGATTCTTGCAGTTGACCTTCTCGGAGTAATCCCTGATGATGAGCAGGTCGTTATAGCTACGAATCAGGGAGAGCCTGTTGTGGGGGAAGAGTGTCTTGCCGGGAAAGCGTACCTGGATATATGCCGGAGACTTACAGGAGAGGAAATCCCTATTGACGACTTCTCTAAACCGGAAGGAATTTTAGAGAAGATCAGCAGCCTGTTCCACAGAAATTAGGAGGTTCGCGTATGAGTGTACATTCTGTTTCCGTTGCAAAAGAAAGGCTGAAAAACCTGCTCGCATCAGACCGCATGCAGTGTACGCCTGAAGCTGCGGACAGGCTGGAGAGCGATCTGTATCATACGGTGTCTAAATATGTAGAGGTGAGGCGGGAAGATTTCGATATTACAGTTACCCGTACAGATATACATATAAAATACATGGGAGAAAAGAATTG
>USKR01000242.1 GCA_900555215.1 uncultured Ruminococcus sp. | reverse complement strand
CGGGCGGATTTGGGACTTGCACCCTTAAGAAACGTGCGCCGCCAGGCGCACTATGGAAAAAGGGGTCGGAGGATTTCGGGGGATATTTTCTGAGCATTCAGAAAATATCCCTTAAAATCCTCCGACCCCTTATACTTTTTACAGATTGCCGAGCAATTTATCAATACTTACAAGTTTTACACTGAGAACAAAGATATCTGCTGCCACGGCAAGTTCTTCCGGTGTCGGATAGGACGGCGCGATGCGGATGTTGCTGTCGTGCGGATCCTTTCCATACGGGAATGTAGCGCCGGCGCCTGTCATCACCAGCCCTGCCTCTTTTGCCTTTGCTACGATTGCCTTCGCACAGCCTTCCATTGCGTCAAAGGAAATAAAATATCCGCCGAGGGGCTTGATCCATGAACCGATGCCCAGGCCGCCCAGTTCTCTTTCCAGGACTTCGATGACTGCCTCAAACTTCGGGCGCATGATGTCCGCGTGTTTCTTCATATGCTCTACAATACCGTGTACATCCTTGAAGAAACGTACATGGCGGAGCTGGTTCACCTTGTCGTGTCCGATTGTCTGGAACTTCAGCATGTCACGAATATCTTTTAAGTTTGCCTCAGATGCCGCGATCGCTGCGATACCGGATCCGGGGAAGCTGATCTTGGATGTGGAAGAGAACTTATATACCATATCCGGATTGCCTGCTTTCTTACACTCGCTTAAAATCTCGATCAGATAATCCTGCTTATCCTCATACAGATGATGTACACAGTATGCATTATCCCAGTAGATCCGGAAATCTTCTGCCGCCGGTTTCAGGTTTGCGAAGCGGAACACAGTCTCGTCAGAATATGTGATGCCCTGCGGGTTGGAATACTTCGGCACACACCAGATTCCTTTCACTGCCGGGTCTTCGCTGACCAGTTTTTCTACCATATCCATGTCCGGTCCTGTGGGAGTCATAGGTACATTGATCATCTCAATGCCGAAGTGCTCTGTAATGGCAAAATGCCTGTCATATCCGGGCACCGGGCACAGGAATTTCACCTTGTCAAGCCTGCACCACGGCGTGCTTCCCATCACTCCGTGGGTCATCGCCCGAGCCACTGTATCATACATCACGTTCAGGCTGGAGTTTCCGAAGATGATCACATTATCCTTAGGCACTTCCATCATATCGGCAAGAAGCTGCTTCGCCTCTGCGATCCCGTCAAGACCTCCGTAATTCCGGCAGTCCACTCCGTCCTCGCAGATCAGGTTCGCGCTGCTGTTGAGCACATCCATCATACCCATAGAGAGGTTGAGCTGCTCCGCAGACGGTTTTCCCCTGGACATATCCAGCTTCAGCCCTCTTGCCTTCACTTCTGTAAACTGAGCCTCAAGCCCGTTTTTCAGTTCCAATAACTCTTCTTTACTTAAATCTTTGTACGCAGTCATTGCAGGACTCCTCCACTTTCTTTTTTACTCACTGTCTGCTATTGTATATAATTTATGACAGTTCGTCAATGCTTTCTTGCATTATTTTATTTTTTATCAACGTGTTTTCAGGGAAAAGGTATTTATTTTTGAAATTTCTTTTTTATATTCATTCATTTTAACAGGTTTTCCTTTATTCTCAGAAGCTGGTCCGCCAAATTTTCTATCTCTTCTTCCCGGAAGCCGCGGCACAAAGTCTGTTCGATTTCCGCGAATCCGGATCTCACTGCTTCTGCCTTCTCCCTTCCCGCCTCTGTCAGGCTGATCCGGCAGGAACGACGGCAGACCGGGTCTCTCTCCTTTTGTATCAATCCCTGCTTTTGCAGCTTATCCAGAGTCCGGGACATGGTCGTCACATCAAGCATGCATGCATCTGCGATCTCCCTCTGGGTAACATCTGGGTGTGTATCCACAAATACGAGGATCCGCGCCTGCCCCTGCCCGGGCGTCAGACCGATCCCAAGAAGAAATTCCTGCACCTGCTTCCTCTTGATGAGTTCGATCTGAAATAAGATTTCCCTTAACTGCTGTCTCATCGTCTTTTCTATCCTCCCGTTTCTTTCTGTCTGCATATTCCATCTATTCTAATTCATACATTCCTGTATAGAGCTGGTAATACCGTCCTTTATGTTCCAGAAGCTCCTCATGGTCTCCTCTCTCGATGATAGTCCCGTGTTCCAGGACCATGATTGCTTTGGAATTACGGACAGTTGAAAGCCTGTGCGCGATCACGAACACGGTCCTTCCTTCCATGATCGCATCCATGCCCTTTTCTATCAAACGCTCTGTCCTCGTATCAATAGACGAGGTCGCTTCATCCAGGATCAGCACCGGCGGATGTGCTACAGCCGCCCTTGCAATGGCAAGCAGCTGTCTCTGCCCCTGGGAAAGGTTGCTCCCATCGCTGTAAAGCATTGTTCGGTATCCGTCCGGAAGCCTGCGGATAAATGAATCCGCATTAGCAAGTCTCGCCGCCTCTTCAATTTCATCATCCGCTGCCGCCAGATTTCCATACCGGATATTATCCGTGATCGTACCGGTAAAGAGATGGGTATCCTGTATGACCATTGCAAGAGAACGCCTCAGGTCATCTTTGCGTATTTCTCTTATATCGATCCCGTCATAGAGTATCCGTCCCCCCTGGATCTCGTAAAACCGGTTGATCAGATTAATGATCGTTGTCTTCCCTGCTCCAGTAGATCCCACAAACGCGATCTTCTGACCGGGCTTTGCATACAGACTGATCCCATCGAGCACCTTCTTCTCCGGCACATATCCAAAAGTCACATTCTCAAATCTGACATCGCCCCGCAGAGGGGTCAGATCCCCCTTCTCATCCTGCCATGCATATTCCGTCTGGCTGGCGCGCACCAGGCGCACCTTTCCTTCATCAATCTCCGGTTCCTCATGCATCATCTCGAAAATACGCTCTGCCCCTGCAAGAGCGGACAGGATAAAATTCACCTGCTGCGTAAACTGATTCAAAGGCATCGCGCTCTGGCGCACGTATACAAGGTAAGCGGCAAGACTTCCCAGATCCATCAGCCCTGCAATTGCGAGCAGGCCGCCTGCACACGCGGACACCGCATAGTTTGCGTACGACAGAGACACAATGCTCGGCACCATCATCCCAGAGTACCCAAGAGCTTTTGTGGACGCCCGCCGCAGAGCTTCGTTTTTCTCCCGGAAGACCTTCAAGTCTTCTTCTTCATGATTAAAAACCTTTTCCACCTTCTGCCCTGCCGCCATCTCTTCTACAAAACCGTTGATATCCGCAAGATAT
>USKR01000241.1 GCA_900555215.1 uncultured Ruminococcus sp. | reverse complement strand
ACTGATCAGGAGCGCCATGACCCACAGCCCCATCACGATATTCCTTACCAGGCGGCGGAGCAGCCTTGCCAGGTCATCCGTGACCTGAAGATCCAGATTGATCTTTGCCTGTCCCTTGAGATAACCGCTCATCATATCAGATATCATGGAAGGGATATCCAGCGCCTTCCGGAAGGAACGCAGGACACTTTTCCCGCTGCTCTTTAATTCCTTTTTTATATCCAGATGGCGGAAAAATTCCCCGGACATATGCGCTGTAGCGATCTCCACCATATTGATATCCGGCGCGATATCCGCCAGCACTCCCTCCATATGGGTCAGGCCCCTCGCCAGCATGGTCAGCCCGTGGGGCATCTTGATCTTATTTTCCTTCATGACATCCATCAGATCCGTCATAACTTCCGCCACATTGATCTGCCCCATATCCACGCTGCCGTATTTCATGAGAAGCCCGTCGATATCCTCATACAGCATTCTCTGATCCGGACGCTCTTTAAATTCCCCGATGCCGAGCACTGCCTGCTGAATCAGACCTACATCCCCCAGAGCTATGCCCTGCACAGCTTTTCCGATCATCTCCCGATCATGCTCTGTGAGCCTGCCCATCATTCCCATATCGATCCAGATGATCTTTCCATCCCTGATCTTTACGTTTCCGGAATGCGGGTCCGCATGGAAGAATCCGTCATCCATGACCTGTTTGATATAATTGTCGACCAGCTTGCTGCCGATCTCCTTCAGGTCATATCCCTGTTCGATCAGCGACTCTTTGTCATCGATCCCGCACCCGTCTATATACTCCATCACCAGTACGTTTACAGTTGTATATTGCTGATACAGAGCCGGAGTACCCACAAAATTGACATCCTTGTTTCTTCGGGCAAACTCTTCCATGTTAGCTGCTTCTGTGAGAAAATTCATCTCATCACGGGTGACTGACCACAACTCATCAAGCACCAGGTCCAGATCAGCCATACCCTTGATGCTCACAGGGGGCATCAGCTTTACGGCCTTGTGGAGAAGCGCGATATCCCTTGCCATCTTCTCATAAATCCCTCTGCGCTGGACTTTGACCACGACCTCCTCACCGTTTCTTAATACCGCGCGGTGTACCTGTGCAATGGACGCTGATCCCTGCGGTTTTTCCTCTATGGAGGCAAACACTCTTTTCCATGACCTTCCATAAGATTCCTCGATCACAGAAATTACGTCCACAAAAGGCATGGGAGTCACCTCAGTCCGGAGGCGCATAAGCTCATCACAATATCTTTTCGGCAGAATATCCGAGTGCATGGACATAATCTGCCCCAGCTTGATAAAGGTTGGTCCCAGATCCTCCAGGATCTCCCGGAGTTTTTTCGGCGTCACGCCGCGCGTAATATTATGCTTCCGGAGAACTGCCGTGATTTCCCGGAGTCTTGAATTATATTCAATCGGTTCTATCCTGCTCATTGCTCTGTATTATCCGAATTATCCTGTCCGGCAGCCTCTTTCTTCCGGATCTGTTCTTTAAGCGCCGCGATCTGCTCAGGTGTCATCTGATCCAGCATTTCAGACAGGTCTTCCGCACCCGCCGGCTTTACCGCCGCCACTTTCTCTTTTACAGTTTTCTTGATATTATGCTTTAATTCTTCATTGAGCACCTTGCCCTGCTCCACAGTCAGCTCGCCTTTCTCCACCATTTCGTCCAGAAGATCTTTTGACTTTTCCGCTGTGACCGCGACCGCGCCGATACCCGCAAGTATTACTTTTTTTATGTTGTCGCTGAATTTTTCCATGATGTTATTCCTCCTCTGTCTGGTTTCCGTATTTTTCTTTATATCTGTCAATACATTCCTCGATGACCTGGACTGCGCCCAGCGCTCCATCGAATTCATTCACTGCTGTCTTCTTTCCTTCCAGGTCCTTATATACAGTAAAGAAGTGCCTGATCTCGTCAAAAATATGCTTCGGCAGCTCTGAGATGTCTGTATATGCCTCATATGTAGGATCCGCCCAGGGAATCGCGATGATCTTCTCATCTCCCGCCCCTCCGTCAGTCATCTTCATGACACCGATCGGATAGCAGCGCACGAGCGTAAGGGGCTCCAGAGGTTCCGAACACATAACAAGCACATCCAGCGGATCGCCGTCATCTCCAAGCGTACGAGGGATAAAACCATAGTTCATAGGATAGTGGGTGGACGTATAGAGCACCCGGTCCAAGATGATATACCCCGTCTCTTTGTCAAGCTCATATTTTTTCTTGCTTCCCTTGGATATCTCTATCACAGAAATAAAATCTGTCGGAAATATCCTCTCTTCACTGATATCATGCCAAATATTTCCCATAATACCCTCCCTTTTACAGATTTCCTTTCATCACAGTCTCAATGGCCGCACACGCTGCCGCTTCATCCTCGCCCCTTACTTCCACTGTGATCTCATCTCCATACCTGATACCCATGGACATAAGCTCTGTCAGCCTCTTCGCGTCCGCACTCTTTTCCCCCAGGCTGACTTTGATCTCTGAATCGTACTTTTTTGCTTCTTTCACTACGATCCCGGCGGGTCTGGCATGAATGCCCGCCCGGTCTGTGATAACATAGACAAATGATCTCATCCGGTCATCTCCCTTCTCTGGCACTGCCAGTTTCATACTATGATTTTAACTCTTCCCGGGCATTACGTCCAGTACCGCGGCACAAAAAAAGCCCTGCCTGAGGGAAGGTGGTTTCACGCCTTCCCTCAGGCAGGGCCATATATGTTCCCGTCTACATAATCTTACGGAACAGTTCCTTTAAATCTTCCACACTGGCATCTTTCGGATTGCCGGGAGCGCATGCGTCTGCATGGGCCGACTCAGCAAGGAACTGGAGATCATCTTCCTTGACCGCCTCCAGTTTTGTCGGGATGCCGACATCGATCGAAAGCTGGCGGACAGCATCTACAGCTGCCTTTCTGTACTCTTCGACAGACATCTCATCCACGCCTCTGACTCCCATTGCCCTCGCGATCTCACGGTACTTCTCACCCGTGCAGTCCGCATTGTACTCCATAACGATCGGGAGCATCATCGCGCATGCGACTCCGTGGGGCGTGTCATATACAGCTCCCAGTGTATGCGCCATAGAGTGGGCGATGCCCAGACCTACGTTTGAGAATCCCATTCCTGCAATATATTGTCCGAGCGCCATTCCGTCCCGTCCTTCTTTCTCGTTTGCAACAGCGCCTCTCAGAGACTTGGAGATGATCTCGATCGCTTTCAGATGGAACA
>USKR01000240.1 GCA_900555215.1 uncultured Ruminococcus sp. | reverse complement strand
TCAGCATCCGGGATCCGTCCGAATACAGTGAGAGTATCCATCGGTACGGAACACATTGACGATATCCTCTGGGACCTCGGGCAGGCGCTTGAAACAGTGTGATGTACAGTATGCCATACGGACATATATATAATGGAAATATTTCATATTTTTTGGCTTGAAGTAAAAAATAGAAAGAAAAGACAGAAAGGAAGAGTAAGATGAAAATATACCAGAGCGTAACAGAACTGATCGGGAGGACTCCTCTCCTGGAAGTGAAAAATATTGAAAGAGAAAAAGGGCTGAAGGCAAAGGTGCTTGTCAAGCTGGAATATTTTAATCCGGCGGGGAGTGTAAAGGACCGCGCCGCTCTCAGTATGATCGAGGAAGCAGAGAAAACGGGAAAGATACATCCCGGCGCTGTAATCATCGAGCCGACCAGCGGAAATACGGGGATCGGTCTTGCCAGCGTGGCTGCTGCAAGAGGTTATAAGGCAGTCTTTGTTATGCCGGAGACTATGAGCATAGAGAGGAGAAAACTCCTGCTCGGATATGGGGCGGAAATCGTGCTCACGGAAGGGTCGAAAGGCATGAAGGGAGCCATTGAAAAAGCGGCTGAACTGGAGAAGGAGATTGAAAATGCAGTAGTCCTCGGACAGTTTGTAAATCCGGCGAATCCGGACGCGCACTACCGGACGACAGGTCCTGAGATCTGGGAGGATACGGAAGGGACAGTGGATATCTTTATTGCCGGCGCGGGCACCGGAGGAACAGTGACAGGTGTGGGCCATTATCTGAAAGAAAAAAAATCAGGGATCAAAGTCATCGCGGCGGAGCCTGCGGCGTCCCCTGTCCTCTCCGGAGGCAGGCCGGGTCCTCATGGACTGCAGGGCATCGGAGCGGGATTCGTGCCGGATATCCTTGATACAAAGGTATATGACAGCATAAGCCAAGTGACGGAAGAGGAAGCGTATGAAGCGGCAAGACTCCTGGCATCAGCAGAAGGAGTCCTTGTCGGGATCTCGTCAGGAGCGGCGCTTCACACCGCGGTCCGTGAAGCCTTGAAACCGGAAAATGAGGGGAAGACGATCGTTGCCCTTCTGCCGGATACCGGAGAGAGATATTTATCTACCCCGTTATTCGGCTGACGCCGCCGCGCCGCCTTTGACAGGTAAATCTGCGCAGACCGCAATTGCCGGAAAACTCTGTTAAATAGTGCAACAAATTGCGGTTTCAAGCTGAAACAGCAATTGAAAATTCAGTGGATGTGGTATATACTGATAACAGAATCATGAAGTCAAAGGAGGACAAACAGTTATGAAAGAATTCAAATACGTGGTTACAGATCCGGAGGGAATCCACGCAAGACCGGCGGGCATCCTTGTGAAGCAGGCGGCGGGATATCAGTCAGCTGTCAAGATCACAAAAGGCGAAAAGACAGCCGATGCAAAGAGAATCTTCGGCGTCATGGGTCTGGGTGTTAAGACCGGCGAAGAAGTTACGATCACCGTAGAAGGAGCGGATGAAGATACAGCGATCGCGGAATTAGAGGCATTCTTCAAAGAGAATTTATAATTAGATTAAGGAGAAGCAGGCCATGATTACGATAAGCGGTAAAAGTGTATTCGGCGGCGTATCCATCGGAAAGCTCATGTTCTATAAGAGAAGTGAGAAGACGATCAAGAGAACGCACGTCGATGATGTAGATGCAGAGTGGAAGAGATTCCAGGATGCAAAGGATACGGCAGTATCCCAGTTGAAAGGGCTGTACGACAAAGCGATCGAAGATGTGGGCGAGGCAAATGCCATGATCTTTGAGATCCATCAGATGATGCTCGAGGATCTGGATTATCTTGAGTCTATCGAGAATATCATCCGCACTCAGGAGGTCAATGCAGAGTTTGCCGTAGCTACGACAGCAGATAATTTCGCGCAGATGTTCGCTGCGATGGACGACGCTTATATGCAGGGACGCGCGGCGGATGTAAAAGATGTGTCTGAGCGCGTGCTGGATATCCTGTGCGGCGTGGACGCAGGCATGAAAGAAATGACGGAGCCGTGTATTATCGCGGCTGACGATCTGGCGCCGAGTGAGACAGTACAGCTTGACAAAGATAAAGTGCTTGGATTTGCGACAATGTATGGATCATCCAATTCCCATACTGCGATCCTTGCCCGTACGATGAATATCCCTGCCATAATCGGCATGGGAGAGGCCCTTCTGCCGGAGTATGACGGCAAGATGGCGGCGATCGACGGCTTTACAGGCACTCTTTATATCGAACCTGACGAAGAGACGATGAAAGAGATGCAGGAAAAGCGTGCAAAAGATCTGGAGCAGAAAGCGCTCCTGGAGCAGCTCAAGGGCAAAGAAAATGTGACAAAGAGCGGCCAGAAGATCAATGTGTACGCAAATATCGGAAATGTATCTGATCTCGGGGCAGTACTTAAGAATGATGCCGGCGGCATCGGTCTTTTCAGAAGTGAGTTCCTCTATCTGGAAAACACAGATTTCCCGACCGAGGAACAGCAGTTTGCTGTGTACAAGCAGGTTGCGGAGAGCATGGCAGGAAAGAAGGTCATCATCCGTACACTGGATATCGGTGCAGACAAGCAGGTGGATTACTTCGGGCTTGACAAAGAGGACAACCCGGCTCTTGGATATCGCGCGATCCGTATCTGCCTGACGCGGCCGGAAATATTCAAGACGCAGCTGCGCGCTCTGTACCGTGCGGCGGTTTACGGGAATATCTCTATTATGTTCCCGATGATCATCTCTGTGAGCGAAGTGCGGAAGATCAAAGAAATCATTGCTGAGGTGAAGGAAGAACTTAAGAGCGAGGGTATCCCGTTCAAGGAAGATGTGGAGCTTGGCATCATGATCGAGACTCCGGCTTCTGTAATGGTAAGCCGCGAGCTCGCAAAAGAGGTTGATTTCTTCAGCGTAGGCACAAATGACCTGACTCAGTATACTCTGGCGATCGACCGTCATAATTCTAAGCTGGATGTGTTTTATGACCCGCATCACCCGGCAGTGCTCGCTATGATCAAGATGGCGGCTGACAACGCGCATGCGGAGGGCAAATGGATCGGAATCTGCGGAGAGCTCGGCGCCGACCTTGAGCTTACAGAAGAGTTCCTGAAAATGGGACTGGATGAACTGTCTGTATCTCCGGCAATGGTGCTCCCGCTGAGAAAACGTATCAGAGAGTGTGAATAAATCTGTATTTGCGGGGGAGCCATCCTAGATGTAAACCGTCCGAAAACCGTGGTTTAATGCAGGACGTTTTCGC
>USKR01000239.1 GCA_900555215.1 uncultured Ruminococcus sp. | reverse complement strand
GACAGTATCAAAGAGCAGATGGATGTCGGCGAGACGGCATATGAATTTGAGAACCGCACGTCAGTCGTATTTGTGATCGGGGTAAATGGTGTGGGCAAGACGACCACCATCGGTAAGCTCGCAGGAAAGCTTAAGGATCAGGGAAAGAAAGTGGTGCTCGCCGCTGCGGATACATTCCGCGCCGCCGCCGGCGAACAGCTGAAGGAATGGGCGAACCGAGCCGGGGTTGACATGATCGGCGGCCAGGAAGGAGCAGATCCTGCTTCCGTTATTTACGATGCCGTGGCAGCGGCAAAGGCAAGGAAGGCGGACGTCCTTTTGTGCGATACGGCGGGGCGTCTCCATAACAAGAAAAATCTCATGGAAGAGCTGAAAAAAATTAACCGTGTGATCGACCGTGAGTACCCTGAGGCGTTCAGGGAGACACTGGTCGTGCTCGACGCTACGACAGGTCAGAACGCGCTGGCCCAGGCAAAGGAATTTAATGAGGCGGCGGACATTACAGGAGTCATCCTGACAAAAATGGACGGCACGGCAAAAGGAGGGATCGCGGTCGCCATACAGGCAGAGCTTGGCATCCCCGTAAAATATATCGGAGTCGGAGAGTCGATCGATGATCTCCAGAAATTTGACTCGGATGAATTTGTAAACGCACTGTTTTATCGGGAGGAAGACGCGCAGGAAACAGAAGAATAGAGTCTTGATCAGAAAGAAGGAAGAGAAAATGATGACTTTGGAGAAATTTGAGGAAGCTAGTGAACTGGTGAAGAAAGTGACCAACCCTACCAAACTGATTTACAGTGATTACCTGAGTGAAGCGAGCGGGGCAAAGGTCTATTTAAAACCTGAAAATATGCAGCATACCGGTGCGTATAAGATCCGCGGAGCTTACTATAAAATAAGCACGCTCACTGAGGAGGAGAGGAAAAAAGGGCTGATCACCGCATCGGCGGGAAATCATGCCCAGGGAGTCGCATTCGCGGCAAAACAGTTCGGATGCAAGGCTGTGATCGTCATGCCGACAGTTACTCCTCTGATCAAGGTAAACCGGACAAAGAGTTATGGCGCTGAAGTCGTACTCTATGGAGACGTGTATGACGATGCCTATGAATACGCCTGCCAGCTTGCGGAAAAGGAAGGCTATACATTTGTCCATCCTTTTAATGATCTTGACGTTGCAACCGGGCAGGGAACGATTGCCATGGAGATCGTCCAGGAACTTCCTACTGTAGATTATATCCTTGTTCCTATCGGGGGCGGCGGACTGATTTCCGGTGTATCTACCCTTGCAAAAATGCTGAATCCGAAGATCAAAGTAATAGGTGTGGAGCCTGCGGAGGCGGCAAGCATGACTGCCGCAGTCCATGCCGGAGAAGTGGTGGAACTGGAAAGCGCCAATACGATCGCGGACGGAACTGCCGTGAAGGCGGTGGGCGATCTGGTGCTTCCGTATGTGCGGGAAAATGTAGATGATATTCTTCTTGTGGAAGACGACGAGCTGATCGGTGCTTTCCTGGACATGGTGGAAAATCATAAAATGATCGTGGAAAACTCCGGACTTCTTGCGGTGGCAGCGCTTAAACAGCTTGACTGTAAAGGGAAAAAAGTAGTCTGTATCTTAAGCGGAGGAAACATGGATGTGATCACAATGTCATCTATCGTACAGCATGGACTGATCCAGAGAGACCGGATCTTCTCCGTATCCGTCCTTCTCCCGGATAAGCCGGGCGAGCTGGTGCAGGTCGCGAAGACCATTGCGGACGAGCAGGGCAATGTCATCAAGCTGGAGCATAACCAGTTCGTGAGCACAAACAGAAATGCAGCTGTGGAGCTGAGGATCACAATGGAAGCGTTCGGCACAGAACACAAGAACAGGATACTGGATGCATTGGAACAGAAAGGATTCCGGCCGAAACTTATCAGCGCAAAGCTGTACTGATCCGGGAGAGCCGCCGGTGAAAAAAGGTCATCCGGCGGGAAGGATACTTGTACAAGACGGGAAAGGAGCTGCGTATGGAAAGAAGGATTCCGAGGGCGGGGGATATTTACAGACATTTCAAAGGGAGAAAATACAGGATTCTTTACATTGCAACCTGTACTGAGACAGGAGAAGATATGGTTATTTTCGAGGCGGCGGAAGGAACGCATAAAGTCTATGCAAGCGCTCTGGAGGCTTTTTTAAGCCCTTTGGATACGGGAAGATATCCGCGGGCTGAACAGAAATACCGTTTTGAACTGTGCAGGGATCTCAGAGAAGGTCCCGCGGCAGAGCTGAGGCGGCAGGGAAGTACGACTGCTCTTATCCTGAAATTTCTGGAACTGGAGGATAACGGAGACCGCATACAGTTCCTTCAGCGTCATCAGACCGAGATCGACGGGCGATTCCTCACGGCAGCGGCAGAGAGCCTGGAATTTGCAGAGAACGGCGAATCTGTGGAAGAACGGCTTGCAGCTCTGATGCGGTTCTTAAGAACAAAAATGAAATATGAAGGGCGCAGATTACGATAGAAATCTGGATTTGCCGGGGAGCCTGTGGATTGGCTAAATGTCCGAAAACGTCTTGAATTATATCAACGGTTTTCGGACGTTTCTCCGATCAGCTGGCTCCTCCCGCAAATACAGATTTATATCTTCTCGCCCCGTGCCCGTTTTTCGAGCAGCGCATGGATCTTATCTGTCGGGTTCAATACCGCTCCGATCGTGACGTCATGATTCAGGGAATCAATGATAAGCGCCAGGAATTTGCTCATATCCGCCTTTACAAAGTACGGTTTTTCGTAGAGTTCCGGCGGAAGATAAGTCAGGTTTGTGGTAATGACTTTATTGATATATCCTTTTTCATAATATTCATCGAACTTTTCCAAGCCGTCTGTGAACAGCCCGAAGGTCGTGCACACGAAGACGCGTCCCGCATTGCGGCTTTTCAGCTGTTTTGCGACATCCAGCATGCTTCCGCCGGAGGAGATCATATCATCGACAATGATGACATCCTTGCCCTGTACGTCATCCCCGAGGAATTCATGGGCAACGATGGGATTCTTTCCGTTTATGATCGTGGAGTAGTCGCGTCTTTTATAGAACATTCCCATATCCACGCCGAGGACGTTGGAAAAGTACACGGCGCGGTGCATCGCTCCCTCGTCCGGGCTGATGACCATGAGGTGGTCTTTGTCCGGGATCAGGTCAGGGACAGCGCGGAAGAGCGCTTTCATGAACTGATACGGAGGGTTGAAACTGTCGAATCCGCTCAGCGGGATCGAGTTCTGGACGCGCG
>USKR01000238.1 GCA_900555215.1 uncultured Ruminococcus sp. | reverse complement strand
AATTTCAAAGCGGACGATTCGCCTGCGCTCAGGCATCCGCTTTGAAATTAACGCCGTATCCCATTCCTTTAAGTCTTTCCAACAAATCGTTCCAAGTCACCGTCGCCACATCCCCGCCCGATGCGAAAGGCTCTTGAAATAGGGCGGTTTTCGGATGATTTACTTCATCAAAGTCTCCCCGACAAATCCAGATTTTACATCATACCCATTCCGCCGGCGCCGCCTGCCGGTACTGCCGGTGCGGGTTCTTTGATCGTAGATACCACAGACTCTGTTGTCAGGAGTGTGGATGCAACACTTGTAGCATTCTGAAGAGCACTTCTTGTAACTTTGGCAGGGTCAAGGATACCTTCCTCTACCATGTCTACATATGCTTCTTTGTAAGCGTCAAATCCGATACCCGGCTCTGACTCTTTTACTTTATTTACTATAACAGCGCCCTCAAGTCCCGCATTTGCCGCGATCTGATACAGCGGAGCTTCCAGTGCCTTCAGAATAATCCTTGCGCCTGTCTTCTCGTCGCCGTCCAGTTCTTCTGTAAGTTTTGCAACCTCTTTTGCCGCGTGGATATACGCAGAACCGCCGCCGGCGATAATGCCTTCTTCAACTGCTGCCCTCGTAGCGTTAAGAGCATCCTCCATACGGAGTTTTGCTTCTTTCATCTCAGTCTCTGTTGCCGCGCCTACGCGGATAACAGCTACGCCGCCTGCCAGTTTAGCAAGTCTCTCCTGAAGTTTCTCTCTGTCAAAATCAGATGTTGTCTCTTCGATAGCTTTCTTGATCTGAGCGATCCTGTCATTGATCGCGCTCTTATCTCCGCAGCCGTCAACAATAACCGTATTCTCTTTCTGTACCTTAACGGATTTTGCACGGCCGAGCTGATCCATAGTAGTCTCTTTCAGGTCAAGTCCAAGCTCTTCAGAGATTACCTGTCCGCCAGTCAGTATTGCGATATCCTGAAGCATTTCTTTTCTTCTGTCGCCGTATCCCGGAGCCTTCACTGCCACTACGTTGAATGTTCCACGCAGCTTGTTAACGATCAGGGTCGTAAGAGCTTCTCCCTCGATGTCCTCGGCAATGATCAGAAGTCTTGCCCCTGACTGTACGATCTGCTCGAGCAGCGGAAGGATATCCTGAATATTGGAAATCTTCTTATCTGTGATGAGAATATATGGATCATCGAGAACCGCTTCCATCTTCTCCATGTCTGTCGCCATATATGCGGAAATATAACCGCGGTCAAACTGCATACCTTCTACCAGGTCCAGCTCTGTCTGCATCGTCTTGGACTCTTCGATAGTGATAACGCCATCATTAGAAACTTTCTCCATAGCGTCAGCTACCATCTCGCCTACTGCCTCATCGCCTGAAGAAACTGCTGCGACTCTTGCGATCTGGTCTTTGCCTTTTACTTTGCTGCTCATAGAGTGGATCGCCTCAACAGCCTTGTCTGTCGCCTTTTTCATACCTTTTCTCAGGACGATCGGATTTGCTCCTGCTTCCAGGTTCTTCATTCCCTCATGAACCATAGCCTGTGCCAGAACTGTTGCTGTTGTCGTACCGTCTCCGGCCACATCATTTGTCTTGGAAGCAACTTCTCTGATAAGCTGAGCTCCCATATTCTCAAAGCCATCCTCAAGTTCGATCTCTTTTGCGATCGTAACACCGTCGTTCGTGATCAGCGGCGCACCAAATGATTTGTCGAGAACTACGTTTCTTCCTTTCGGTCCGAGTGTCACCTTTACTGTATCCGCCAACTGATTTACACCTTTCTCCAAGGCTGCTCTGGCTTCAGCTCCGTATTTGATTTCCTTTGCCATGTCAATACATCTCCTTAAATTATTCTTTGATTGTCTACCCTGAAATAGAACTTTTCTAAGTGCCTGTGGATGATACATCCTCGCTTCCGCTCGGAGTATCGGCTGGAACACTAAGCTCGAAAATACCTCGCTAAGTGTTCTATGCCTCTACGATTGCCAGAATGTCGTTCTGCTTTACGATGATATACTCCTCGCCGTCAAGCTCCACGTCTGTTCCGGCGTATTTGGAATAAATTACTTTGTCGCCCGGCTTAACCTGCATTACAACTTCTTTGCCATCTATATTTCCACCAGGTCCGACAGCGATAACTTCTGCTTCCTGCGGTTTCTCTTTCGCCTGTCCCGGCAGTACGATACCGGATTTTGTTGTTTCTTCTGCTTCTAACTGTTTTAAAACAATTTTGTCACCCAACGGTACTAACTTCATTGTGATTCCTCCTTAAGCTTTTCTTGTTAGCACTCATTTCTTACGAGTGCTAAACCTCATGAATATAAAATAGCACTCTGATTTCCATTTGTCAACATGGTTTATAAGGTTTTTATAAAACTAACTTTTGACAAAACAAAACGCGCCTCTTCAGGCGCGCTTTGTCATTCTTCTACCCTCATATACGTTATAAAAACCATTTTCTATCCGAAACTTCAGTATCTTCTGATCTTCCCTGCAATATCTTTCCTTCACAACACCGGTGCAGTAAAGGAGCTCTGTCCTTGTAGAAATATAACCCCGGTATTTTGCATCCAGAGAAATCACTGTGAGCTCGTCATCCTTCAGCTCAAGGTAAATATAATCTTCTTCCGGATCATACTTATATACCCTGCACTGCCTGGTCGCTTCATCAAAGATCCCGTCCGCGGAGATCGTCTTTTCCATCCTCAGATCAACAGGATTGCCTTCATACATTGCTGTCACCCTCCTGACTACATCCGCTCTTTTCTGATCTTTTCAAGCTCTGTAAATACATAGTCTTTTAAGACTATGATATACGTTCCTTTCATCCCGGAAGAACGGGACTCGATCACGCCGGCGCTCTCGAACTTCCTGAGCGCATTGACGATCACCGAACGTGTGATCCCAACGCGGTCTGCCACCTTGCTTGCCACCAGGATCCCTTCTGTTCCTCCCAGCTCATCAAAGATATGTATGATCGCTTCCAGCTCTGAGAAAGACAGGGTGCTGATCGCAGACTGTACGATATGCTCCTTCCTCGTCTCTTCCGCACTCTCCTCATTCACGGAGCGCAGCATCTCCAGGCCTACCACTGCTGTCCCGTATTCACTGAGAATGATATCATCTATAGAGTATGTGGAATCCTGCTTGTAAATGAACAGCGTCCCCAGGCGCTCCCCGGCAATATCGATCGGTGTGACGATCGCCTGGCACCCCTGGACCGCTTCCGCAGAAAATCCGAGCGTCTCAAGATTTACATTCTCCTTGGTAGAGAGGATGCTCAA
>USKR01000237.1 GCA_900555215.1 uncultured Ruminococcus sp. | reverse complement strand
CCGCCGGCATTGAATACCAGCCCGACAGCGATTAAGGCAATTACAAGGAAGCCGATAAGTTTGGAAAACTCACGCTTAAATCCTAAGTAGATACCGATTACCACGATCGCCATAAGCACCAAGCTCTGGGCGTTGCTTAAAAACCAGTTGTATAAGTTCTGCCTTAATCAAAATTCTCCTTTACTCTGTGTCCGCTGTCTGCTGTCGGATAATCTGCAAGTGCTTTTCCGTCAGCTTTGCGTTGTCCTCAATCTCTTTCAGATAGCTTGTGCTGTCCAGCATTGCTTCTCGGAAGCGTGGACAGCCGTTGTCGGTAAAGCGGTAACGATAGCCGCAAAGGCAAGGAATCTTCCGGCGTTCTTTTCCCGGCACATCCTTATTCAGACATGCTGCCGGGATATTGAGTCCTTTTAAATGTTTTGTTTGGTCCTCCATTAATGCAATTAATGGAGAAATTACCAGAGTAATCCCCGGGAGTTTCAATGCCGGATATTGATAACACAGAGATTTTCCCGCTCCAGTCGGCAGAATTGCCAGAACATCTCTTCCGGATAAAATCTGTTCGATTATTTGCTTCTGCGAAAATCTAAATTCCTTTATCGGAAAATACTTCTGTACATCCTTCAACAATTCCATATAGAAACCCTCGTTTTACTTTTAATCGCATTGCTGTTCATTCTTATTGTATGTATAATGAGCTCGTCTTCCATTCTTTCCCATATCCTTATAGTTGATACCTAAATCTGGATTATCAATGATGAAGTTATAAAATTTCCTGCCAAAAACGCCGGCAGGACCACGCTCAATCGTCCAGTCCTCCCCGTATATATCAGAAAGAGTAAATCCATCGGGGTACTTTGACGTGTCATAATAGTCGCCATTCTGAATCTTCTTAACCGCTTCATCTACTGTGAAGATGGTTTCCATGCCAAATAACTTGTAACGAATATAATCCTGAACACACATAAAATCTATTTTTCCAACTCCCACTTCGAGAGCACTTTCCCGAACTGCTTCGCGATCAGCCCCACCATGAGTGCCGCCGCAACAGTTCCTTCCCTCACGCCCTGGAGACGTCCGGTAAAAACAAGGGACAGGATACATGCAGTGACCACAAGGGTCACGTCGAACCCCACCTTCATATACCCGAATTTCACCGGGAGCACTTTACAGATCGCAAGGGCTACGCCCTCTCCAGCCAGCACGACACCCCCGCCTTCACTTCCAGGCTGACCACATACGGCACGCTGGAGATCGGCGATGTGCCCAGACTTGCCTTTATGGAAAAAGCAACGCCGAACGCCATAATGGCAAGTCCGGCGCAGAGGAGCAGATACCGTCTCAAAACGTATACTGCTGTTCTGTTCTCTTTTATCTCATTCACTTTGATCATTCCTTTCCTTTTTTCCAAATCCTTTCCTCTCCGCCGCTGCATCGATCAGCTCCTTTGCCTCGTTAAACGCGGCGGGGAGATAGGCTTCAGTCCACTCTTTTCCCGCCTTCTCCTGCTTCTTGATCTCATCCCATTTTGTCAGCACCTCGCCAGAGCCAGAAACCACAGCATCTCCGAACACATGAGGATGTCTGCGGACCATCTTGTCAATGATCCCCTGGATCACGTCGTCCATGGTAAAATAGCCTTCCTCCTCCGCGATGCGCGCGTGCATCACCACCTGGAGAAGAAGGTCCCCCAGTTCTTCCTTCAGATTACCCGGGTCTCCTGTCTGCTCCAGGATATTGATCCCGCAGACGACCTCAGCCGCCTCCTCGATGCACGGTTTCTTCAGGCTGGCGTGAGTCTGCTCGCGGTCCCACGGACAGCCGTCCGGGGTGCGGAGTTTCGCGATGATATGTTCAAATTCTTCAAACTTTGTCATATTACTTCTTTCCTTTCCATCCACTGTATATCTGACAGCAGCTTTGATCCCATAAAAAATGCCTCTCTTACAAAGGCAGTCCCTCGGAGACGAACTCTTTTCACGATATGACGTGAATCTGTGAATAAATCCGTTTCCATTGTACTACGCTTTGAAGAGAGGCGCAAGAACGGCACTTTTTCTCTTATACCGTCCGCTGTTTATCTCTTATTTTGCTCGATCTCATCTCTGTCAGGCATCACTTTCAGCGCTCCCCGCCTTGTCGTTATGACTGAAGCAGCGCTGTTTGCAAAGGTCAGCATTTCTCTCAAATCTTCCTGCGTAAGTCCTTCCAGACCTTTCTCCAAGACGCCGCTGAGCATGCATCCGCAGAAGGTATCTCCCGCGCCGGTCGTCTCCACTGTATCTGCGCGCAGGAAGGGCGCTGCCTCAGCCATGATATCGCCGTAATACGCCCTGCTGCCCTCCTTCCCCATTGACACAAGGATAAGCGGGATATGATATCTGCTGTAGATCCACCGCGCGCCTTCTGTATAGTCCTCTTTCCCGGTCAGCCATGTGATCTCGTTATCTGAGATCTTCAGGATGTGGCAGTGTTCCAGCCCCCAGAGGGTCTGTTCCTTCGCCTCCTCCAGACTGTTCCAGAGGGGAGGGCGCAGATTGGGGTCAAAGGAGAGGATGCGCCCGGACTGCTCTGCGATATGCACAGCCTTTCTCGTAGCCGCGCGCACTCCCTCATGTGTCATGGACAGCGTCCCGAAGTGAAAGATCCGGGAGTTCCGGATCGTATCCTCCGGGATCTCATCCTCCGTAAGCATCATGTCTGCCCCGGGATTCCGGTAGAATGAGAAATCCCGGTCACCGTCCGGAAACGTATGGACGATTGCGAGCGTGGTATGGATTTCCTTGTCTGTCAGAAGATGTTCCGCGCTGATCCCCGCCTCCTCAATCGCGCTGCGGAGCTGATCTCCAAAACAATCTCTGCCCACTTTTCCGACAAACGCGGTCCGGTATCCCAGCCTGGCAAGCATTGCCAGCACATTGCACGGCGCGCCTCCCGGATTTGCTTCAAACATAGGATTCCCCTGACCGCTCACGCCGTTTTCCGTAAAGTCGATCAAAAGCTCCCCAAGAGCAGTCACATCATATTTTTTCCCGTCACTCATAGCTTTCCTCTCTGCTTTCTTCTTCCATTCCCTCGTTGTTTTCCTTATCTGCTTTCATCGTATACAGCCGGACCGTTTTTCCTCCGCTCACTTTGACCGTCTTCCCGAGTCCGTACACGGCATTGCTGATCACATATTCTCCGTCATTGATATAGATTTCCACCAGGCTGTCGTCCGCCAGGACTTCCAGGCGGCAGCCGTCTTTCAGCTCCGGGGTTTCTGAAATCTGGTGCGCTCC
>USKR01000236.1 GCA_900555215.1 uncultured Ruminococcus sp. | reverse complement strand
TACAACGACGTGCCGTCATAATTTGCCAGGGCATATCCGTCTACCGCAAAATGTACAGGTACAAAGTCCAGAATGATCCCGATATCGTTCTGATGGCAGGCATCCACAAATGCTTTAAGCTGCTCTGCTGTTCCATACCTGGAAGTGGGACTGAAAAACCCGGTGCCCTGATACCCCCACGATTCATCGCTGGGATACTCGCAGAGCGGCATGACCTCCACATAATTGTATCCATTCTCCTTCAAATATGGGATCAGAATCTCCGCCATCTCTTCGTAATCATACCAGGCATCCGGTTCATCGGACGGCTTTCGGAAGGATCCGAAATGGATCTCATAAATATTCAGAGGCTCAGTCCGTCGGTCCGTACGTTTCTTCAGCCATGCGCTGTCATGGAACTTATAGTTCCTCAGATCCCGGATGACAGAAGCTGTCCCCGGGCGCAGCTCCATGCCATAACCATAGGGATCGCAGTGATCGATATACTGCCCCTCCCTGTCATAGATCCGGTATTTATACATCATCCCCGGTCCCGCGTTATTTGATGAAACTTCCCAGAAATTTCCGTCATGCACCTTTCCCATCGGGATTTCCTCCCAGCTGCTGAACTCTCCGATCAGAGAGACTCGTGAAGCGGACGGAGCAAACGTGCGGAAAACGGTCCCTCCCCTGACTGCATGCGCGCCCAGGTATTGATACGCGTCAAAACATTTCCCTGTATAAAACTCATAAAAATCCATATCTTCCCTCCACTTAATCGACAAGAGTTGCTTTTTATCGTATAATTATCTTATCGGATCAGACGGAAGGATGTCCACCGACGATCTCTTTATATCGTTGGAAAACCGACGCTTTATATCATATTGTCGGTTAATCACATCTGTGACGTTCCGGCTGCGCCGCCAGCCTCAGATCAAATTGTTTGCAAAAGGATGTGGGAATGAAATATGGATCTTCGAATTGAAAAAACGAAAAAGGCGATACGCAGCGCCTTCATTGAACTAAGGGCAAAAAAGTCATTAGAAAAGATTACGGTAAAAGAGCTCTGCTCTCTTGCCTATATCAACAAATCCACATTCTATGCCCACTACGAGGATATCTACGCCCTGTCTGACGCGATGGAACAGGAGACAGTCGCTTCAATCATCAGCGGCATAGACCATCTGAAAGATTATACATTTGAGAGTTCTGATGTCTTCAGCCGCGAGCTCTGTCTGGCATTCATGTCACAGATTTCCCTGATCAAGATCCTGTTTTCCGGCAAGGAGCAGAATCATCTGGGAAACCGTCTCGACCGTGAACTCAAGAAAGTAATCTTCCGCAAATACCCGGAATACGAACATGATCCGGAGAAAAATATCCTGTTCTCCTACTGCATCCAGGGCGCGTACCATGCTTATCTGAATAATCCGGAGGCAGACACCCAGACTCTGGTCTCTACTATCGAAAAGATCACAAAGTGCCTCCGGCCTATGGTAAACACGGGCGAAAAAGCCGGCAGCACTTCGTGATTCATCCCCGCCTCTAAGCCGGTCTTGTTTAGAACTCTCTTCTCGGTTTATACGCGGGGATGCTGTCGCTTCCCTCTTCATTCACGTCATTCCCCATGTAAATCCATCCTCCGTCTCTTTCTTTCATGGTTACTGTATGCTTAAAAGTACAGTCGTCCCCTTCAATGACCATGATGCCCTCCACATATAAGGTCCATGTACCGTCTGCGTTCTCCACGCATTTTACAACTTCCGGGAAGGGCAGAAACTGGGACACCCGGTTTCTCGGTCCCACAGGTTCCCAAGGATACAGCCCGGTTTCCGCGTCATAGCGGGCATATACCTCGAGATCCCCTGTTGAAATGTCAAAGAAGGCACAGATCACATCTTCAAACTGCTCTTTCGGAATGCCATTCTGCACGTTCTCTTCATTGAGTTTCTCCCCGTATTTGATCTCGTATAAAAATTCATACAGATCATTAAACTCAATCTGATCCATACTGTCCGCATCCCAGTCCATGAGGAACAGATTATTGCCAAAGTAGCTCACCGGCAGGATATATTGATTGCCCAGTTCCCTGCATTTTTCATCCAGAGGCAGTACCCGGAAGAAGCTGTGCATATCCATCTCCTGATTCTTGGACAGAGCCTTTTCCCAGATCAGCCATCCCTTCTCTGTATATTCCCAGTCGTAGACTCTGAATTTCTCCATCTGGCGGATCTGCATTTCCAGATCATCATTGTAGGAAGCATTCGCATATGTCACAGTCAGTTCCTGATCTTTAGCGGACAGTTTAAAATATCTGAGATATCCGCTTGCGGTGATTTCATGGAACTCTGTTTCCGTTTTTTCCCCTTCTGCCGCATTGTTCAAAGCCTGATCCACCGTTTCATAATTCAGCATATTATAGTCATAGCTGCCACAGGTCACTGCCAATCCGCGGGATGCCGCTGTCCGAACCATCTCATGGACCACGTCTTCTTGCAGCACGATGTTCGATGATTCCCCTTTATCTGCACCAATATAAATATCTTTGCACAGACTGCCAAGGTCTGACATCCGCTCATTGATCTTCTGTTTTTCCTCTTCCTCCAAATCGATATAATCTGTCTGATAAATATCATCATCCTCCTGCGTCTGAGACTGTGAATCGTCTTCCAAGCCTTCAGAATGCCCTCCCGCTCCGCTGGTGCCCCGCTCTTTTTCCCCGACCGCGCAGCCTGCCAGGATAATCAGATATGATAAAATTAATACGGTTTTCATTATCCTTTTCTTCATGATTTACTGCTCCTGACTCGTCTGTTTCTCTTACATATGTAGTATCAAATATTATGAACATAATTTGTTACCTTGTCAATATTATTATTGACCTTTTATATTTCCTCTTTTATAATTACTACACAGGTAAGATTAAGGAGAGATATAACATGGAAAAATTACCACAGATATCTGAAGCAGAATACGAGATCATGAAGATCATATGGGCAGATTCTCCGATCAGCACCAACGAGGTATGCGAAAAAGCGCCGAAATCCCATAACTGGAGCAATAAGACAATCCATACACTGTTGTCCCGGCTGGTTGCAAAACACGTCATTTCTTATGAGCAGAAAGGACGCATGTATTATTACTATCCGATCATTTCACAGAAAAAATACCTGTCCCAGGAGAATCACCAGTTTTTAAACCGATTCTATGACGGGGAAGCCGCGACATTATTATCTTCCCTGCTGTCCTGTTCTGAGATATCTGACGCAGATCTGGAGAAGATGTACCATATGATCGACTCAAAATTAAACGGA
>USKR01000235.1 GCA_900555215.1 uncultured Ruminococcus sp. | reverse complement strand
AACCTGCTCACCAAGCAGAAGTATTCTTTTGACAGCAACGGGAAGCTTGCCAACTGTGAGAGCCGTGACCCGAAGAAATGCGAGATCTTCATCGTGGAGGGAGATTCCGCCGGCGGCTCGGCGAAGACGGCGAGAGACCGGAATTTCCAGGCAATCCTTCCGATCAGGGGTAAGATCTTGAATGTGGAGAAGGCGAGTATTGACAAGATCCTCGCCAACGCGGAGATCAAGACCATGATCAATGCATTCGGATGCGGATTTTCGGAAGGCTATGGGAACGATTTTGATATCACAAAATTGAAATACGACAAGATCATCATCATGGCAGATGCGGACGTTGACGGAGCGCATATTTCCACGCTGCTCCTCACGCTGTTCTATCGCTTTATGCCTGAGCTGATCTACGAAGGACATGTGTATATCGCCATGCCGCCGCTCTACAAAGCCATGCCGAAGAATGGCGAGGAAGAATACCTTTACGATGACAAGGCTCTGGAAAAATACCGGAAGACTCACAAAGGTCCGTTCACCCTCCAGAGATATAAAGGTCTCGGCGAGATGGATGCGGAACAGCTCTGGGAGACCACGCTCGATCCGGAACGAAGGCTTCTGAAGCTGGTGGAGATCGAGGATGCAAGGATGGCGTCCAGCGTGACGGAAATGCTCATGGGTACGGAAGTGCCGCCGAGGCGCGCGTTCATCTATGAGAACGCCACAGAGGCGGAGCTGGACATCTGATAAATGCCGGCCGGCACAGCTCCGGCTGGCAAATCGGAAGCCGCAGAGTGATGAAGGAGAATTAAGGAATGAACAGTGAATCACAGATCATAAGGACAGAGTACTCAGACCTTATGAAAAAATCATATATTGATTACGCTATGAGCGTGATCATTGCCCGCGCCCTGCCGGATGTAAGGGACGGGCTTAAACCGGTCCAGCGCCGCACCCTCTATGATATGTACGAGCTGGGCATCCGCTATGACAAGCCTTACCGTAAATGCGCCCGTATCGTGGGAGACACCATGGGTAAATACCATCCCCACGGAGACAGCTCCATCTATGAGGCTCTGGTGGTCATGGCGCAGGAATTCAAGAAGGGACAGACCCTTGTGGACGGCCACGGAAACTTCGGCTCCATTGAAGGGGACGGAGCGGCGGCGATGCGTTATACGGAGGCAAGGCTTACGAAGTTTACCCAGGAAGTGTGTCTTGCGGACCTGGATAAAGATGTCATTGATTTCGGACCGAACTTTGACGAGACGGAGAAAGAACCCCTCGTTCTGCCCATGCGCGTGCCGAACCTGCTTGTAAACGGCGCAGAAGGGATCGCGGTTGGTATGGCGACCAGCATCCCCACCCACAACCTGGGCGAGGTCATTGACGCGGTCAAGGCATACATGAAAAATGACGAGATCAGCACAAGGCAGCTCATGAAGTACATCAAAGGACCGGATTTCCCCACAGGAGGTATCGTGGTAAATAAAGACGACCTTCTGGACATCTATGAGACCGGCCAGGGAAAGATCAAAATCCGGGGCAAGGTTGAGGTGGAAGAACTGAAAGGCGGGAAAAAGCAGCTCGTCATTAGCGAGATCCCGTATACCATGATCGGAACGGGCATCGGCAAGTTCTTAAACGATGTGGCGAACCTGGTGGAGACGAAGAAGACCACGGACATTGTGGACATCTCCAACCAGTCCTCAAAAGAAGGGATCCGAATTGTCCTTGAATTAAAGAGAGGGGCAGACGCGGAGAACTTAAAGAACATGCTCTACAAGAAGACCCGCCTGGAGGACACCTTCGGCGTAAATATGCTCGCCGTGGCAGACGGACGCCCGGAGACGCTGGGCCTTAAGAAGATCATTGAGCACCATGTGGACTTCCAGTTCGAGCTGGCGACCCGCAAATATAAGACTCTCCTTGCGAAAGAGCAGGAGAAGAGCGAGGTCCAGGAAGGGCTGATCAAAGCCTGCGATGTGATCGATCTGATCATTGAGATCCTGAGGGGAAGTAAGTCTGTCAAGGATGCACGCGCCTGTCTTGTAAACGGCGTGACGGACAATATCACTTTCAAGTCCAAGATCTCGAAGAAGATGGCAGCCCTGCTCCGGTTTACCGAGCGCCAGGCGACCGCTATCCTGGAAATGCGCCTGTACCGATTGATCGGTCTGGAGATCGAGGCACTGATCGCGGAGCATGAGCAGACCCTCAAAAATATCGCAAGGTATGAAGATATCCTGAATAATTATGACTCCATGGCAGGGGTGATCATAGAAGAGCTGGACGCCTTCAAGAAGGAGTATGCGCGGAAGCGGCGTACAGTCGTTGAGAATGCGGAAGAAGCTGTCTTCGAGGAGAAGAAGATCGAAGAGCAGGAAGTGGTCTTCCTCATGGACCGTTTCGGATATGCAAAGACCGTGGACCAGTCAGTTTACGAGAGGAATAAGGAAGCAGCGGACAGTGAGAACAAATACATCGTCCATTGCATGAACACCGGGAAGCTCTGCATCTTTACGGATACCGGAAGGATGCACCAGGTCAAGGTGCTGGACGTACCCTACGGCAGATTCCGGGACAAGGGGACGCCGATCGATAATGTGAGCAATTACTCTACCAGCGAGGAGCAGATCGTCATGGTTTGTGATGCAGAGCAGATGCGTTTCGCGAACCTTCTCTTTGCCACCGCTCAGGGAATGATCAAGAAGGTAGAGGGGACGGAGTTCCAGGTGTCAAAACGGACCATCGCGGCGACAAAGCTCCAGGAAGAGGATTCTCTGATCGCTGTGAAAGTGGTCAATGACAGCCAGAACATCGTGCTTCAGACGAAGAACGGATATTTCCTCCGCTTCTCTGCCGAAGAAGTACCGGTGAAGAAGAAAGCCGCCATCGGCGTGCGCGGCATCCGGCTTCAGAAGAAGGACGAACTGGAGAATGTATATCTCTTTGAGGAAGGGACAGAGTCCAAGATCCTATTCGGGGAGAAGGAAGTCACGCTGAACCGGCTGAAAGCGGCGAAGCGGGACGGAGCAGGAACAAAGTACCGGGGGTAGTTTGGAAAATTTGGCTAAATGTCTTGCACGATCAGAAAATAAGTGTTATACTATCTGACAGTTACATAAAGATTCCGGCAGAAGAGTGGACGAAAGTTCACTCTTCTTTGTTGGTGTGGGAAACACCGCAGGGGTGTACCATTATGCCGTGAAGAGCACGGCAGTAAACAAGGAAACACCGCAGGGGTGTACCATTATGCCGTGAAGAACACGGCAGTAAACAAGGAAAGGAAGTATAGTGTGTCGAAA
>USKR01000234.1 GCA_900555215.1 uncultured Ruminococcus sp. | reverse complement strand
TGTATATCAAACTATAACACGTCATTTTCCCGTACGCAAGCAGATTTTAAAAACACTCCCTGAAGATCTCCAGGATCTCCTCAGCCCCCAGCTTCCGGTACGCCCCCGGAGAATAATGGCAGGAGTCCGCGATCTCCTTAAGCTGCCCCCTGTCTTTGATCCCGATATCTCTGAGCCTCGCGGGCAGCCCGGTCTCCCGGATCAGATCCGCCAGGGCATCGATCCCCGCCTCTGCCAGTTCTTCTCTGTTTCTGCCCTCCTCATGGATCATCCATACATTCCGGGCGAATCTTGCGAACTTGTCGAGCCCGTCCCTGTAAATATGACGGTAATAGACCGGCTGCAGGACAGACATCCCCTGGCTGTGGCTGCATCCCGTATATGCGCTGAGCTGATGTTCCATCAGATGACAGGCAAAATCGCACCTCTTCCCCAGCTTGATCAGGCGGTTCTCAGACATCGCAGAACTCCAGAGAAGATTGCTCCGCACTGTATAGTCTTTCGGATCACGCACTGCCTGCCTGATATTTTTTATCACGCTTCGCATCAGGGCTTCTGATATCTCATCCGATACATTCTGTTCGTCCGGCTCGCTGAAATAAGTCTCCATCATGTGTGAAAGACTGTCAAAAGCCCCGGACACCATCTGCCCTCTGGGCACGCTGAACGTATATGCGGGGTCCATAAGGGCAAATACGGGATTGCATTTCGGATAATCATACCCGGTCTTTACTTTCTGCTCTTTATTGGTAATGACAGCGGCGCCGTTGCACTCGCTTCCTGTCCCCGCGGCGGTAACGATCACACCCACGGGAATGGGCACAAAATCAATAATCCCTTTCCGTTCCCAGAAGTTCTTCCACGCGTCTCCCTCATACCGCGCCGCAAGAGAAACCGCCTTGCAGCAGTCCATAACAGAGCCTCCGCCCACGCCCAGGATCATTTCCGTCTTTTCTTCTCTTGCAAGCCTGACCCCTTCCATGACCTTCTGATAAGTCGGATTGGGCATGATCCCCGGGAACTCTGTCACATGCTTTCCCTCTTTCATCAGGATATTCAGGACTTCATCATAGATTCCGTTTCTCTTGACAGAGCCCTGCCCGTATGCCAGCATGATATTCCCGGCATCTCTGACCAGGCAGGCAAGGAATTCTTTTACACACCCCTGTCCGAAATAAACTTTTGTCCTGTTTTCATAAATAAAGTTATTCATTCCCCGAAAGGCCTCCTGTACTTCTTACTGATTTCATTATAAAAAAAAGAGACCTCTCACAGAAGTCTCCTTTAGTTTCCCAGTCAATACCTTTCGCTTTATACCCTGTCCGCGGCATCCGGCTGCGAAAGCGCCTTTTTCACGCCTTTGAGAAATCTCTTGACCAGATCCGACGGCTCCGGGGAATACAGGATGCCGTAAGGGATCGTATATTTCCATTCCACGGGAATGATCTTCAGCAGCGGATGCGCATCCTTCCAGTTCTCCACTGCCATTAGGATATCATCGCTGTTCTCGCAGCGGTTAAATATTTCCATACTGTATATATCAAAATCAATCACATGGATCTGCGGATGATTTTTCCAGATATCATCCCTGAGCTCGTCCACATAGTTGCTCCATCCTCGGTGCATCATAAGGAAATTCTCCCCATGCAGGTCCTGAAAAGTCAGGACCTCTTTGTCCGCCAGACGGTGCGTGGCAGACACCGCGCAGCAGATCCTCTGCCTGGACATTTCCATCCCCGCGCACTGCCGGAGCTTCAGCATGGTCTCGTCAAAGATCCCCGCCACCACGTCAATGTTCGTCCCAAGATTTCTTAAGATCTCCCGTGCGCTCTCCTGGCTGTTCATAAAGGGGATCATCTGCAGTTTGATATCCGGATAGTCCTTCTGAACCTTGGTCCACTCCTGAAGCAGCGGCGCCGCCGGAGTCATCGGAGAAATCCCGACGCGGATGATATTGTCCTTTTCTTCCATGGCTTTTTTTGCCCGCTCCACGGACTCTTTGCAGTACTGGATAATATATTTCGCGTCTTTGTATAAAGATTTCCCTGCTTCTGTCAGCGCCAGCCCCTGCCCGTGATTGCAGTCTGTGTACGCGCCCAGCTGGTGCTCAAGCTGGTGCGCCTGGAAATCCGTCACTCTTCCGACTTTCAGGATACCGTTCTCCGCCATGGCGGAATCCCACATCAGGTTGCCCCTTGCCTGCATGTCATTTATATTGCCCATCAGGCGTTTCATATTTACGACCGTATTGCGCATAATGGCAAGCGCCACATCATCAGATACATTATCCTGATCAGAATTGCCGAAATACGTCTCCATCGCATGACTCAGCGTATCAAAGGCTCCCGAGATCACCTGCATCCTCGGAACTGACGCCGTGTATGCCGGGTCCAGGATCGCGAACTGTGGAGCCGCCATATGCCAGCATGACATTCTGCCCGTAATCAGAAACCGCCCCTGCCAGATGTTCCTTCGCCGCTCCTTCACCGAAATATACCTTTGTCGCATATTCATACACGAACTTCTGCATGATTGATCTCTCCTTTCTTATCTGAGATCATTATAAGGTGTTTTGCGTTTTGATTGAAGAAACAATAAGTTCCAGTGTATATACCTTGAGGTTTTCTCTCTGTATCACAGCATTTCAAATATTTCAGGGAACACTTCCACGCTCCGTTTCAGGATACCCTTCATATAGGCGATCGTGATCCCATAGTTGGTCATTGGCACTCCCTGATCCTCCGCACATTTCAGCCGATACTTCATTTCCCGCTCATTCAGCATACACCCGCCGCAGTGGACGATCATCTTATACTTTGTCAGGTCATCCGGGAACTCGGTCCCTGACGTTGTCTCGATGCGAATCTCCTTTCCTGTGTATTCCCTGATCCACCGAGGCAGCTTGACCGTACCGATATCATCGCACTGCCTGTGGTGGGTGCACCCCTCGCTGATGAGAATGGCGTCCCCGTCTTCTAATGTATCCAGTGCGGTCACGCCTTTCACCACTGCTGCCAGATCTCCTTTATATCTGGCGAACAGGATGGAGAAGGATGTCAGAAGGATATCCTCCGGCGTATCTGCCGCCACCTTCTCAAATGCCTGGCTGTCCGTGATCACCATCTTCGGCTTATTCTGAAACTGTCCCAGGACATTTTTCAGCTCTGTTTCCTTCACCACCACGGAGACCGCGTCCGCTTCCAGGATATCCCGGATCGTCTGCTGCTGCGGCAGGATGAGCCTGCCTTTTGGAGCGGCTTTGTCAATGGGTACGACCAGCACTGCCACGTCCGAAGGCTTCAGAAGGTCGCG
>USKR01000233.1 GCA_900555215.1 uncultured Ruminococcus sp. | reverse complement strand
CGCAGCAACGTTTGGACTGGGACTATCATATCACTTTCTACCCTGACTTGACAAGGGCGGGTGTGAAATGTATAATGGTTGCATATTTAATGCACTTTATCGATTTTAAGTCGATTCCGACGAAAATTCCCGAAGCATTTAAAAACAAAAGAACATTGAGAAAAGCAGATATTTTTATAATGTAAGAAAGGAAAAGAAAGAGAATATGACAAGAGAAAAGTATGAGTCTCTCCCTCTGGCGACGCTGAAAGAGCTTGCAAAAGCAAGGGAAATGAGAGGCGTTTCCACGTTAAAGAAAAGTGAGCTGATCGATGCCATGCTTGCGCTTGATGAGCAGGAAGAACAGGCGGAGGCTGCTTCAGAGGCAAAGGAAGAGGTCCGGGAGGAAATGAAAGAAAAAAAATCCGAGACGGATATAGAGCAGCTTGACAGCGGAAACACTGCGAACGGCATACTGGAGGTCATGCAGGACGGTTTCGGCTTTATCCGCAGCGACAACTATCTGCCCGGGGAGAATGATGTCTACGTATCTCCGGCTCAGATCAGGAGATTCGGGCTGAAGACCGGAGATATCCTGACCGGGAATACAAGGGTAAAGACCCAGGGAGAGAAATTCAGCGCCCTGCTGTATGTCTCCACGATCAACGGCCTGCGCCCGGCAGAGGCGATGAAGAGAAAGAATTTTGAGGACCTGACCCCCATCTTCCCGAACCAGAGGATCCGCCTGGAGAATGCAGGCAGCAGCACTGCCATGAGGATCATGGATCTGGTATCCCCGATCGGAAAGGGACAGAGAGGCATGATCGTTTCCCCGCCGAAGGCAGGCAAGACGACTCTGTTAAAAGAGGTTGCGCTCTCTGTGCAGAAAACAGAGCCCAATATGCATCTCCTTATCCTCCTGATCGATGAGCGGCCGGAGGAAGTGACAGATATCAAGGAAGCGATCTCAGGACCCAATGTGGAAGTCATCCACTCTACGTTCGATGAGCTGCCGGAGCACCACAAACGTGTGTCAGAGATGGTGATCGCGAGGGCAAAACGTCTCGTAGAACACGGCAAAGACGTTATGATCCTTCTCGACAGCATCACAAGGCTCTCCCGCGCGTACAACCTGATCGTGCCGCCGTCAGGAAGGACTCTGTCAGGAGGTCTTGATCCGGCAGCTCTCTACAGTCCGAAGCGTTTCTTTGGAGCTGCAAGAAATATGAGAGAAGGAGGCAGCCTTACGATACTCGCTACAGCCCTTGTCGATACGGGAAGCAAGATGGATGATGTAGTGTACGAGGAGTTTAAGGGAACGGGAAATATGGAGCTCATTCTGGACAGGAAGCTGCAGGAGAAGAGAGTGTTTCCTGCCATTGACATTCCGAAATCCGGGACAAGGAGAGAGGATCTGCTTTTAAATAAGGAAGAACAGGAAGCAATCTACATCATGCGCCGGGCAATGAACGGAATGAAATCAGAAGAAGCAGTGGACAATCTGCTGAATATGTTTACCCGCACAAAGACAAATGCAGAACTTGTCCACCAGGTAAACCGCCAGAAGTTTATCTAAAAAAGAGTTGCAAAAGAAAATACTTTATGCTACAATTAAAAAGCTGTTTAGAGACTATAATAGTATTTTAAAATAGAGAGGTGAAAATCATGCGCGAAGGAATCCATCCGGAATATCATCAGGCAACAGTGACCTGCAACTGCGGCAACACTTTTGTGACAGGTTCCACAAAGGAAAACATCCACGTTGAAATCTGCTCCAAGTGCCATCCGTTCTACACAGGACAGCAGAAGGCAGCACAGGCACGCGGCCGTGTTGACAAGTTCAACAAAAAATACGGTATTAAATAAGAAGAAAAGACAGAGCAGGCTGAGGTGGGAGCATCTCAGCCTCTTTTGCACGGTTGATAGGGGAAGATTCTCTTCCCCTATCTGATTTTCAGATGACCAGGAGGGATTATGAAATCATCGAACATAGGCGGACAGGCAGTCCTGGAAGGCATCATGATGAGGAATGGCGGAAGATATTCTGTGGCTGTCAGAAAGACCGACGGTGAGATCGCGGTGGATGTACAAGACTACCGCAGTGTCATTCCGTGGAAGGCTCCGCTGAAGATCCCATTCATCAGAGGGATCTTTAATTTCGTGGACTCCCTTGTGCTGGGGATGCGGACGCTGATGTATTCTGCCAGCTTTTTCGAGGAGGAAGAAGGAGAAGAGCTCACGGAAGCCGAGGCGGCAAAGCAGGAAAAACAGGAGAAAATGATCATGTATGTGACTATGGCTGCGGCAGTAGTCATCGCGGCGGCGCTTTTTATGGTGCTTCCTTATTTCCTCAGCAGCTTTGTGGAGAAATATACATCGTCCAGGGCGGCGATGACGATATTTGAAGGAGTGATCAGAGTGGCGATCTTCCTTTTGTACATTTTTTTCATTTCCAGGACAAAGGATATAAAGCGGACGTTCATGTACCACGGTGCGGAACACAAGTGTATCAACTGCATCGAACACGGTCTGGAGCTGAACGTTGAGAATGTCAGAAAGAGTTCCAAGCAGCATAAGCGCTGCGGAACCAGCTTCCTTTTCTTTGTTATGATCGTGAGTATCATTTTCTGTTTCTTTATCACCACGGATTCCCAGGTACTGCGAGTAGTAATCCGGATCGCGCTGTTTCCGCTGATCGCGGGCGTGTCCTATGAGATCATCCGTCTGGCGGGAAACAGTGATAATTTTCTTGTAAACCTTCTGAGCAGACCCGGAATGTGGGTTCAGAATATGACTACAAAGGAGCCGGATGACAGCATGATCGAAGTGGGGATCCGGGCGGTGGAGGAAGTGTTTGACTGGCGGACCTGGCAGAAGGAGAACCTGTGATGATGGAATATGAGAAGCAGGAGAAAAAGGTTCTTTGCGATGAAGTGACAAAAAAGACGCTGAAAGGCGCATACATCAAGGGCAGAGACAGACTCAGGCAGGCGGAGGTGCCGGAAGCGGATCTGGACGCCTGGTATCTTCTGGAATATGTGACAAAGGTCAGCCGTGCTTCCTATTATATGGAACCGGACAGGGAGATGACCGCACTGCAGTGCGCGCAGTATGAAGCGTGCCTTTTAAGGAGAGAGCAGCGGGTCCCGCTCCAGCATATCACCGGGGAACAGGAATTCATGGGGCTGTCATTCCGGGTGGATGAGAATGTCCTCATTCCGCGCCAGGATACAGAGATCCTGGTGGAACAGGCGCTGGAGATCTTAAAGAAGGGACAGCTCCCGCGAAGCGGCGGAAAGCTGCATATCCTGGATCTGTGTACAGGCTCCGGCTGTATCC
>USKR01000232.1 GCA_900555215.1 uncultured Ruminococcus sp. | reverse complement strand
ACGCTGGTTAAGCAAGAAAAAGCAAAAAATAAAGCGACATGGTTTTTTGATGCGGATGCCCAGATCCTGGTTTTCAAGAAGTTCCTTGATCCCGCTTATATGGTCCTCGTCACCGTGAGTGGCAAATACATAATCCAGAGTATCCGCCGCGTTTGCCAAAAGATACGGTTCAATCCTGTGTAGCCCCGCCGAAGACACGTCACTGCTCCCCCCGTCTACAAGATAATTTCCCTGAACCCCTCTGATATAAATAGAATCCCCCTGTCCTACATCAAGCACTGCTGCCCGTATCCCGTCTTCACATTTGTATCCCAGACGGCAGGCAGACGCCATTACGACAGCATACGCCATGAGCGCGCAGCCCGGAAATCGGAGTGCAGACCCGCTTTTTTCTTCTGCCCTTCTCTGCCGCAGAAAATAGAACACCCCGCAGAGTGCGCCCAATACTGCATAATATGCGGTCAGCCAGACAATGCCCGGTTTTCCCGTTACAAATCGGCTTCCCGGAAGTGCGCCGGCAGCAGCGCACAGCACGTCATAAAGCCAGAGCACTGCCCCGCTCACCCCAAGCACCGCGCCGCCGATCCCGTCGGACAGAAGTGTCAGCGCAGACCCGATAATACCAGCTGCCATCACCACAGGCATAATAGGGATCACAAGAAGATTTAATATTACAGAATAAGGAGGAAGCTCAAAATAGAAATACAGCATCGGACCAAGAAGCAGGATATTCACCGCCAGACTGGAGGAAAAGCTTCCTGTCAGCCGGAGAACCGCAGCGGCCAGCTTCCTTTTTCTGCAGCGCTTTCCTTTTCCCGGCCGCTTTTCCTTATGCTCTGCTGCCACTGTTTCCAGCGTCTCTGAGCGGAACATTTCCGTAAACACCGGGCTGAGCAGGACTATTCCAAGAATTGCCCCAAAGGAAAGAATAAATCCCGCGTCTGTCACATATAAAGGCTGCCGGGCACAGAGTATCGCTGCTGCAACAGCCAGACTGGTTGCCAGATCATAATCCCTCCCCGTTATATCCGCCCCGACTCTTATGAGAAACATGATGAGGGCTCTTAAGCTGGACACTCCGGCGCCGATCATCAATGTATAAAGAACAAGAACTGCCCCTCCCGCGATACCGGCAGGGATAAAACCAAGTCCGATCCTCCTGAGCAGGCCATAGATTCCCATTCCGATAAAGGACATATGGAGCCCGGAAATAGCGAGAAGATGTCCGATCCCATTCTTCTGATACATCTTCTTCATCTCTGGATCCAGCCCGGTTTTATCTCCGAGAAGAACCGCGCTCATCGTCCCGCCGTAATAATCTCCCAGATGTTTCGTCAAAATCTCTTTCCATGCGCTGCGGACCTCGGAAAGGAACTGCGCCGTACGGTCTGTATCCTGAGAGATCACATCCAGTTTGTCTGCCCACACAAGGACATGGATCCCCTGTCTGGCATAGTAAGAGCGCTGATCAAAATTTCCCGGATTGCGCGCGCCATCAAAAACAGCGGCTTCTCCACAGACCCGGATCCTGTTTCCGATATGAATTCTTTCTTTGCTTTTGTCTGTCTGCTCCGGTCTGACATAGACCATGATCATTGGTTCCTGAATTTTCTGACTTGAAACAGATACAGCATTGTCCTCTGCATAGACTGCTGTCACTTTTGATTTTTCTTCAATCTTAACTACAGTGCCTTCCAGAGTGATACCAGACGGAGCCAAGCTGTCCAGGAGCGTTTTTTCCAGCGCGGAAGCCTCTGCTCCCGCGCCGAACAACCATACCCTTATTGCCTGCACCGCCACAAAAAGGACGCATACCATACAAAGCGGCCGCTTTCTCATCATTATTTTTATTTTTCGGCTGCGACCAATTCTTCTTTCGCCTCAAGAGGCTGAGACAGATCCACTGTCTCCATATATTTTGCATCAGTTTCCCCATTGATCGTGATCTGTACCTGCTGTGCCTCTGTTCCCTCAACCAGAGAATTCACGATCGAATACACTGTCACTTCCGGCAGCACGTCATAAGCCCCTGTAAGAAACGTACTGTCAAAATTCACGTAACAGA
Organism: uncultured Ruminococcus sp.; assembly: GCA_900555215.1. GTDB lineage: Bacteria > Bacillota > Clostridia > Lachnospirales > Lachnospiraceae > Mediterraneibacter > Mediterraneibacter excrementipullorum. Next base: position 1,268 of record USKR01000232.1, on the reverse strand, counting down.
TCCCATCCTTGATCGTCACGCTCAAAAGGTTTGCATCCGGGTTAATCGTCGGATAAGCACCACTCCCGGACGGTCCCTGCATCAGTTTCTCTACGATCAGCTTTTCCCGGGATACATTGCTGCTGTACCGCACATCTACTTCCCGGGGGACAAGGCTGTCGCCTTCTTTATCTGCAAAATACAGCGTCAGTGTATCAGTCTGATAAGCCGTGGGAGACGAACCCGTATTTTCCACAAAATCGTCCTCATTCATCAGTCCTACAGGAAATCCTGTACTGTCTTTCAGCATTTCCCCGTCCACAGTAAACGAGACTGCATTGATCCCGTCGATCAGGACCAAAGACTGGACAATAGCCGCCCTCACCAGCTTTTCCTCCAGGGCGCCCATTTCCAGATATGCGCTGTTAAAATCTACATCAAGAATACTCCCTCTGAGCCGGCATCCCTGGACTTTTACTTCCTTCGGAATAGGAGCCGTATACTCAATCTCTTCCGCCGGTTCTTTCAGTTCTTCAAGCACTGCCCTGGCAGTCTCTTCCGCATTCCCTTCCGGGAAGTCATAAGAGATCTTGGTGAGTCCTGTCCTGTCTTCGTTCAGACAGTAAATAAACGGATCCTCTTTTCCCACATCTGTACGCTTCCCGCAAGAGGCAAGCATCACGGACAGACAGAGACATCCGGCTAAAAGCATGATTTTTCTTTTCATCTCTTTCCCTCCTATGCCGCCACATAGATCAGAGGGATACGGACTGTGAAAGTCGTACCTTCTCTCTCATTGCTGTATACTTTGATAGAACCCCGGTGTACGAGCACTGCATTCCTTGCGATGGCAAGTCCGAGCCCTGCCCCGCCGATCTCCCGGGAATGCGACTTATCCACACGGTAAAATCTTTCAAAGATGTGAGCCTGGTCCTGCTCCGGTATGCCGATCCCGGAATCCTCCACTTTCACATAAAAATACTTATGATCCGCATTCAGGGAGACATGGACCCATCCGTTTTCGCGGTTATATTTGATCGCATTTTCTACGAGATTCGATACGGCAAGCGTAAATTTCGTTTCATCAATCTCTGCATTCACCGGCCGGAAACTCTCCATGACCATCTCAACATTTTTCTTTTCCGCGATCGGCTTTAACCGTTTCAGGATCTGTTCCAGCAGATCATTGATATTCATGGTCTGGATGTTCATCGTCTGGCCTGACCGGTCCATCTTCACAAGGGAGAGCAGGTCTGTGATGATCTGGTTCTCCCGGTCGATCTCCTTTG
>USKR01000231.1 GCA_900555215.1 uncultured Ruminococcus sp. | reverse complement strand
TGCTGGCGCTTTTGCATCTTGGCGTAAAAAATATCCATCTCGGTCCCACTCTTCCGGCATTTTTAAGTCCCAATGTGGCGGCGGTCCTGACGGAGAACTTCGGTATCGCGGGAATTGGCACTGTGGAGGAGGATATGAAACTGTTCTTTGGCGCGGAGCATTGAACACGGACGATTTTTCTGTTTCAGACCTGTTAAAGTGCAAGTTAAAGTGTAAAGAAAAAATACTTGACAGTGCTGTTCCGTTCATGTATGATAGCAAAGGTGACAAAAATGGATAAGATTTTAGAGCAGGCGTTATTATATGATTTTTACGGAGAGCTTCTGACTGAACACCAGAAAGAAATATATGAGCAGTTTGTCCTGGACGATCTTTCTCTCAGTGAAATCGCGGAAAGCGAAGGGATCAGCAGACAGGGGGTACATGACCTTGTAAGACGATGCCAGAAAGCTCTGGAAGGCTATGAGGCAAAGCTGCATCTGGTCGAAAAGTTTCTCGCGGTGAAGGAGAAAGTTGCCCAGATTGATAAAGTGCTGGAAGAATGGGAACAGGAGAAAGAAAAACCGAAGGAGATCATAGAACGGCTTCGCAGTATTTCTTCAGAGATTATTGAGGAAATGTAGATTATAAAAGGCATGATACGACATAGAGGAGTTAGAGGATGGCATTTGACAGCTTAACAGAAAAACTTCAGAATGTTTTCCGTTCCCTGCGCAGCAAGGGACGCCTTACAGAGGATGATGTAAAGGCGGCGCTGAGAGAGGTTAAAATGGCTCTTTTGGAAGCGGACGTAAACTTTAAGGTTGTAAAAAGCTTTATTAAGGATGTCCAGGAAAGGGCTGTCGGACAGGGTGTAATGAATGGCCTGAATCCCGGGCAGATGGTGATCAAGATCGTAAATGAGGAGCTCATTAAGCTTATGGGCTCTGAGACGACTGAGATCAAGCTTCAGCCGGGAAGCGCTATGACGGTCATTATGATGGCCGGTCTTCAGGGCGCTGGTAAGACGACTACTACGGCAAAACTGGCGGGGAAATTTAAATTAAAAGGAAAGAAGCCTCTGCTCGCGGCATGTGACGTATATCGTCCGGCTGCGATCAAACAGCTCCAGATCAACGGAGAAAAGCAGGGCGTGGAAGTGTTCTCCATGGGAGATAAGAACCGCCCGGCAGATATTGCGAAAGCAGCGGTCCAGCATGCTGCTAAGAACGGCAATAATATCGTGATCCTGGATACGGCAGGACGCCTCCATATTGATGAGGATATGATGGCGGAACTGCAGGAGATCAAGCAGGCTGTGGATGTCCACCAGACAATCCTTGTGGTCGACGCTATGACAGGACAGGACGCTGTGAATGTGGCAGGGACTTTTAACGATAAGATCGGTATAGACGGGGTCATCGTCACGAAGCTGGACGGCGATACAAGAGGCGGTGCCGCATTGTCGATCAAGGCAGTGACAGGAAGACCGATCCTTTACGTTGGTATGGGCGAGAAACTCTCTGATCTGGAGCAGTTTTATCCTGACAGGATGGCGTCCCGTATCCTCGGGATGGGAGACGTCCTGTCCCTGATCGAGAAGGCAGGGGCTGAGATCGACCAGGAAAAAGCCATGCAGATGGCTGACAAGATGAAAAAGGCTCAGTTTGATTTTGACGACTATCTGATGAGTATGGAGCAGATGCGCAAAATGGGCGGTCTGTCCAGTATCATGGGCATGATGCCGGGGATGGGCGCGCTGGGCGGAAAAGGCAAGATGCCGGATCTCGATTCAGAAGAAAATGAAAAGAAAATGGCGAGGATGGAGGCAATGATCCATTCCATGACGCCGGAGGAAAGACGTGATCCGGATATACTGAACCCATCTAGGAAGCACCGCATCGCAAGAGGCGCGGGCGTGGATATCGCCGAGGTAAACCGGATGGTAAAACAGTTTAATGAATCCAGGAAGATGATGAAAAAGCTTCCGGGGATGCTGGGCGGCAGAGGTGGCAAGAAGGGCAGATTTAGGCTTCCCTTTTGACACATAGATCTTGCCGGAGGCGGCCGGCTGCGCATGCGGCGGGGCTGACGGCAGAAGCAACAATATAAAAAAAGAAAGAAAAACAGAGGTGACAAAAATGGCAGTAAAGATCAGATTAAGAAGAATGGGACAGAAGAAAGCTCCTTTTTATAGAATCGTGGTAGCTGATTCAAGATCCCCGAGAGACGGAAGATTCATCGAAGAGATCGGGACATACGATCCGAACTGTGATCCGAGCGCGATCAAGGTTGATGAGGAAGCAGCTAAGAAATGGCTGAATAACGGTGCACAGCCGACAGAAGTTGTCGGTAAGATCTTCAAGGCAGCAGGTATCGAGAAATAAGATGTCTTTGCGGAGGTGCGCAAATGAAAGAATTAGTTGAAGTTATCGCAAAAGCGCTTGTAGACCATCCGGACGAGGTCTCTGTTAATGAGAAGCAGGAAGGAAAGACTACTGTACTGGAACTCCATGTAGCTGAAGGCGACATGGGAAAAGTGATCGGTAAGCAGGGGCGCATCGCGAAGGCGATCCGTTCTGTTGTGAAAGCAGCGGCAGCAAAAGAAGATAAGAGGGTCGTTGTTGATATTGTATAGCATTAGATGCGTGGAAAAGGGGGACTGTCTTCATAGACATGAAGCGGCTGCCCCTTTCTTTTTCCTAAAAAGGCAGTGGAAAGGAAAGCAAAAAAGATGGAACAGTTTCTTCAGGTGGGGGTGATTTCCTCTACCCATGGAATACGGGGCGAGGTGAAAGTTTTCCCGACAACGGATGATCCCTCGCGTTTTAAAAAATTGAAAAAAGTGCTTTTGGACACAGGAAGAGAACAGCTTGAACTGGAAGTCCAGTCGGTAAAGTTCTTCAAGCAGTTTGTGATCGTAAAGTTTAAAGGCATTGACAATATAAATGATATCGAAAAATATAAGGGCAAAGGACTCTTTGTCCCAAGAGAGGATGCGGTGCCTCTGGATGAGGACGAATATTATATCGCAGATCTGATCGGCATGGAGGTCTTTACCGAAGATGGGCGCTTTGGTGTTGTCAAAGATGTGATGGAGACAGGGGCTAACGAGGTATATATCGTAGAGTCGGATGAGCACGGAGAGGTCCTGATCCCTGCGATACGCCAGTGTGTCCTTGACGTAAACGTAGAAGAGAAGAAAATGAAGATCCGCCTGATGGACGGGCTGATCGGATGATCCTGTATTTGAAAAGGAGACCAGGGATATGAATTTCCATATACTTACACTGTTCCCGGATATGGTCATGGACGGGCTGAATACGAGCATCATCGGAAGAGCTGTGAATGCAGGCCTG
>USKR01000230.1 GCA_900555215.1 uncultured Ruminococcus sp. | reverse complement strand
GTCAAGGGAAGCAGCAGTAGAAGCGATGATATCGTGTGTCCGTCTGACCTCTGTGATATCACGTAGCATGATAGATTCCTTATAAAATCCAAAGTAGACTGTGACAGAGATTTCGGATACGATAACATAATTCCTCGCGACGATCGGGATGCAGATAAGATTGAAAAGAACAATCCCCATGATCATCGCGCCGACTGAGTCTTCTTCAAAAAGAATCGCATATAAAAAAGCATATAAAAAAACGACATTACCCGCAATGATCATAAACCAGAACCAGATTGCTATTTTACCCTGAAATTTCATAAAGCATCCTTCCTTTTAAATAAGATGATCAGATTGGAGTCTATCCATAGGTACAGTTTAGCACAGGGGGAGAGGGAAATACAGATTTATAATTATGAAAAAAGCGTAAAAAGCGTTGACAGTGCCTCAAATTTCCATTATATTATTGTTTGGTAAAAGGGAGTAACTGGCGCTTGTCATAAGCGTTTGCGATTACGTCAGTACGATGAGCATTTCATCCGTATCGCGATTAAACAGTGAGACTTTTATTGCATTACATAACAACGGTGTGCAATAGGAGTCTCATTTTTTATTTCACATCGGACGAAGAGGAGGATTACATGAAAAACTACTATCAACTTTCCAGTGAGGAGACCATGAAAGCAGTAAACGGCTCCACCGAGCCCCTCACGGAAGAACAGGTCAGAGCGAACCAGGAAAAGTACGGACCGAATGAACTGGTGGAAGGGAAGAAGAAGACTATCCTTCAGATCTTCCTGGAGCAGTATAAGGACTTCCTTGTTATTATCCTTATTATTGCTGCCATTGCATCCGGTTTCATGGGGGATATCGAAAGTGCCGCGGTCATTCTGATCGTGATCACGATGAATGCGATCCTGGGAACCGTGCAGACTGTTAAGGCAGAACAGTCGCTTGCAAGCCTTAAGAAGCTGTCGGGACCGGAGGCAAAGGTGCTCAGGAATGGAAATGTGGTACAGATTCCTTCCTCAGACGTTACGGTGGGCGATATCGTAATGCTGGACGCAGGCGATTATATCCCGGCAGACGGACGTCTGATCGAGTGCGCGAGCCTGAAGGTAGACGAGAGCGCGCTGACAGGAGAGAGCCTTGGCGTTGAGAAAAATATCGATCCGATCAAGGATGATGAGGTCCCGCTGGGCGATCGCCTGAATATGGTTTATTCGGGGAGCTTTGTGACATATGGAAGAGGATCGTTCCTTGTGACAGGCATCGGAATGGATACAGAGGTAGGAAAGATCGCCAGCCTTTTGAAAACAACATCAGAGAAAAGAACCCCGCTTCAAGTCAATCTGGATCAGTTCGGACAGAAGCTCTCCATCCTGATCCTGGTGTTCTGTGCGATACTCTTTGGAGTCAGCATTTTCAGAGGGGATAATATCGGGGATGCATTCCTCTTTGCAGTGGCGCTTGCAGTTGCCGCTATTCCGGAGGCGCTCAGCTCGATCGTCACGATCGTCCTTTCTTTCGGTACGCAGAAGATGGCAAGAGAACATGCGATCATGAGAAAGCTCCAGGCTGTAGAAGGTCTCGGAAGCGTTTCGATCATCTGCTCAGATAAGACAGGAACACTGACGCAGAATAAGATGACAGTAGAAGACTACTATGTGGATGAGGTCTGTATCAAGGCCGACGGAATCGATTTAAATGATCCGTCCCAGAGCAGGCTGCTCATCGGAAGCATGCTCTGTAATGATTCAAAGATCACAGATGGGGTTGAAATAGGAGATCCGACAGAGACTGCCCTTATCAATCTGGGAAGCCGTCTCGGACTTGCCCCGGAAGCTGTACGCGAAAAGTATCCCCGCGAGAGTGAAAATCCGTTTGACAGTGACAGAAAGTTAATGTCAACAAAGCATACAATGGAAGGCGTGCCTACGATGATCGTAAAGGGCGCGGTAGATGTGCTTTTAGACCGTATGGATCAGATCCAGATCGGCTCCGAGGTACGCCCGATGACAGCACGTGACAGAGCGAATATCGAAGCTCAGAACCAGGCATTCTCCAGACAGGGACTGCGTGTTCTCGCATTTGCCTATAAAGTGGTATCTGACGAGCTGGAACTTACTCTTGACGATGAATATAATCTTACATTCCTCGGACTCATTGCAATGATGGATCCGCCGCGTGAAGAATCAAAAGCTGCTGTAGCTGAATGTAAGAGTGCCGGAATCCGTCCTATCATGATCACCGGCGACCACAAGGTGACCGCAGCCGCGATCGCAAAGCGGATCGGGATCCTGAAAGATGAATCCGAGGCATGTGAAGGTGCTGAGATCGATAAGATGTCAGACGAAGAACTGAAAGATTTCGTAGAGGGAATCTCTGTATATGCGCGTGTGTCACCGGAGCATAAGATCCGTATCGTCCGCGCATGGCAGGAGAAGGGCAATATCGTGTCCATGACGGGAGACGGTGTTAATGACGCTCCTGCGCTGAAACAGGCGGATATCGGTGTCGCCATGGGCATCACAGGAAGCGAGGTGTCCAAGGATGCCGCGGCTATGGTCCTTACAGACGATAACTTTGCAACGATCGTGAAGGCAGTGGAGAACGGAAGAAATATTTACCGTAATATCAAAAGTTCGATTCAGTTCCTGCTGTCCGGCAATTTCGGTGCGATACTGGCTGTACTCTATGCATCCATCATGGCTCTGCCGGTTCCGTTCGCGCCGGTGCATCTGCTCTTTATCAACCTGCTGACAGACAGCCTTCCGGCTATCGCGCTGGGATTAGAGCCCGGTTCTAAGGATGTAATGAAAGAAAAGCCGAGACCGATGAACGAGTCCATCCTTACAAAGGATTTCCTTATCAAGATCGGAACAGAAGGTCTCTCCATTGCGGTGACAACGATGATCGCATTTATGATCGGATACAATGGTGGAAATGAGCTGCTCGGAATGACTATGGCGTTTGCAACGCTGTGTTCCGCAAGGCTGTTCCACGGATTCAACTGTAAATCAGACCGCCCGGTCGTATTTACGAGAAAAGTGGTTAATAACAAGTGGCTGATCGGCGCATTTGTGCTAGGCATCGTATTGATCACAGGTGTTGTCATGATTCCCGGACTGCACAATGTATTTAAAGTACAGACGCTTACGCTTGGCCAGCTGTTTATCGTATATGGACTTGCCGCTGCGAATATCCCGATCATACAGATCATGAAAGGAATCCGCATGGCTTTAAGGAAAAGCAGATAAGTGATATCAGAAATAGAGTAAAAGATGACAACAGCGTCAGTGTACAGGGGGGAGAGCACTGTTCCTTCCGTATGCCGGCGCTGAAATGATATGGAGC
>USKR01000229.1 GCA_900555215.1 uncultured Ruminococcus sp. | reverse complement strand
ACGAAATGTCCTTCCTCATCCAGAGGCGTATTCGCCTGAGCCACATGGTAGTTATCTTCCTCATCTGCTGTCATATAGACAACTTCGTCCGTTACGCGCGGATTCTCCGGATCGCTCTTATCCACTTTGCGGTACGGCGCCTCAACAAAACCGTACTGGTTGATCCTTGCATAACATGCAAGGGAGTTGATCAGACCGATGTTCGGACCTTCAGGCGTCTCGATGGGACACATTCTTCCGTAGTGAGAATAGTGGACGTCGCGGACCTCGAATCCCGCACGGTCTCTTGACAGACCGCCCGGTCCGAGCGCGGAAAGACGTCTCTTGTGGGTCAGCTCGCCCAGCGGGTTATTCTGATCCATGAACTGGGACAACTGGGAGGATCCGAAGAATTCCTTCACCGCTGCTGTCACCGGTTTGATATTGATCAGTGACTGCGGTGAGATCCCCTCCTGATCCTGTGTCGTCATACGCTCGCGCACAACTCTCTCAAGTCTGGACAGACCGATCCTGTACTGGTTCTGGAGCAGCTCGCCCACCGCTCGGATACGGCGGTTGCCCAGATGGTCGATGTCATCGTCATTTCCCATGCCATACTCAAGATGCATGTTATAGTTAATTGATGCAAAGATATCTTCCTTTGTGATATGCTTCGGGATCAGATCGTGGATGTCACGGCGGATCATCCTCTTCATCTCATCGATATCACCGGCAGACTCTTCGATGATGCCTGCAAGCACCGGATAGTATACCTGCTCTGTCACTCCGACTTCCTTCGGGTCGATATCAACGACAGACTGGAAGTCTACCATCATATTAGAAAGGATCTTGATATTCCTGGACTCGTCCTCTCCCTCTACCCACAGGTACGGAGCAGCGGAATTCTGGATCGCGTCCGCGATCTCGCGTGTGATCTTTGTTCCTTTTTCGGCAACAACTTCACCTGTCAGCGGGCTGACTACATCCTCTGCGAGGATCTGTCCTGCAACGCGGTTCCTGAGCATAAGCTTCTTATTGAATTTATAGCGTCCTACCTTTGCCAGGTCATAACGTCTCGGGTCGAAGAACATGCTGTTGATCAGGCTCTCCGCGCTGTCAACCGCCAGCGGCTCGCCCGGACGGATCTTTTTGTACAGCTCTAACAGACCCTCCTGAAAATTCTCAGCAGTGTCCTTTCCAAAACTTGCGAGGATCTTGGGCTCCTCGCCGAATAAATCTATGATCTCTGCGTTCGTCCCGATACCAAGGGCACGGATCAGCACTGTGATCGGCACCTTTCTTGTACGGTCAACACGCACATAAAAAACGTCATTGGAGTCAGTCTCATACTCAAGCCATGCTCCTCTGTTCGGGATCACTGTCGCCGAATAGAGTTTCTTTCCGAGCTTATCGTGGGCGATGCCATAATAGATGCCCGGAGAACGCACAAGCTGGCTGACGATGACACGTTCAGCTCCGTTGATGACAAATGTACCTGTCTTTGTCATCAGAGGAAGGTCTCCCATGAAGATCTCATGTTCATTGATCTCATCAGTCTCCTTATTATGGAGCCTTACCCTGACTTTCAGGGGTGCCGCATAAGTCGCGTCTCGTTCTTTGCACTCATCGATCGTATATTTCACATCTTTTTCGCAAAGTGTAAAGTCCACAAATTCCAGACTTAAGTGTCCGCTGTAATCAGCGATCGGGGAAATATCGTCAAACACCTCTTTGAGACCTTCATCCAGAAACCACTGGTAGGAATCTTTCTGAACCTCAATGAGATTGGGCATTTCCAATACTTCCTTCTGCCTGGAATAGCTCATGCGGAAGCTTTTTCCGGTTTTAATGGGACGGATCCTGTTTTTCTCCATTGACGTTTCACTCCTTATATTTTTCTCAGCCGCAGAAAACTTTTTAAGCTTCCCGGCAGTCTGAACCCTACAAATGAAAAGATTACTATGCCGGCAGTTTTCTTGCTGATATGGCACACCTTTCCACAATAGTGCATTTTTTACTATATCACACCAAAGTTTTGCTTGTCAACAACTATTTCTTTCATTTTGCAATAAATACTTGACATCTTATTTTATCTGTTTTCCCAATTCTGCAGGCATAAAAACAGGCGCCCCAGCCAACATCAAAATCGAATCGGATATACCAAAAAACCGCAGAAGGAATTCTTCCTTCTGCGGTCCGCATCCCCTTCAAGGATGATTATTTCATGTTAACTTCAGCGCCCTCAGCCTCAAGTTTAGCCTTGATCTCCTCAGCCTCTGCCTTGGAAACGCCCTCTTTCACTACCTTCGGAGCGTTGTCTACGAGCTCTTTAGCCTCTTTCAGTCCAAGACCTGTGATCTCACGTACAACCTTGATAACTTTAACCTTAGAAGAACCAGCAGATACAAGCTCTACATCGAACTCATCCTTCTCCTCTGCTGCTGCAGCTCCGTCTCCGCCTGCTGCTGCAACTACAACGCCTGCTGCTGCAGATACGCCGAACTCTTCTTCACAAGCCTTAACAAGCTCGTTTAACTCTAATACTGATAACTCTTTGATCGCTTCGATCATTTCAGCTGTTGTCATTTTAGCCATTTTGATATCCTCCATTTTCTAAAATTTATAATCTTTCACGCCGCCGCCATTATTTCACCACGGCCGGCTGTCCTGTATGCGCCTCCGGCTGTGCCGGCATGCGCCTCCGCGCTGTACCGCGCGTCTGTCTCTTTATTACTCTGCCGGAGTCTCAGCCGGAGCTTCTGCCGCCTCAGCTGTCTCTGCCGGTGCCTCTGCTGTCTCAGCAGCCTCTGCCGGAGCAGCCTCGCCATCTTTCTCCGCGATCTGTTTGATAACGCGGGCGAAGTTGGTAATCGGTGACTGCATGCTTCCAAGAAGTCTGGAAAGAAGCTCTTCTCTTGACGGAATCTTGGAAAGTTCGGTCAGACCAGCTACATCGTAAGCTGTTCCCTCAACTACACCGCCCTTAAGCTCAAGTGCCGGCGCGTCTTTTGCGAACTTGCACAGGATTCTTGCCGGTGCTGTCGCATCATCCTTGGAGATAGCGATTGCGCTCGGTCCTTCCAGGCAGTTCTCCAGAGCTTCACACTCTGTTCCTTCGAAAGCTCTCTTCATCATCGTGTTCTTGTAAACTTTGTAGACAATGCCCGCTTCTCTGAGCTGCTTACGCAGTTCTGTATCCTGAGCAACTGTCAGTCCGCGGTAGTCTACGAGAACAACTGACTGAGCGTCTTTGATCTCTTCTGCGATCGCCTGAACGATCGGCTGTTTTAATTCAACCTTTGCCACTTTCTGGTACACCTCCTTATTTTATTCGCGTGTACTGCCAAAGTTTTTATAAAAAA
>USKR01000228.1 GCA_900555215.1 uncultured Ruminococcus sp. | reverse complement strand
TCCGCCTGTTCGTGATAGGCGCGGTAATCCGTTTTTGCGATTTCCTTTGCAAGTTTTCTCAGGGCAGGGATCCGGATCCCGATGACATTCTCCACTCCCGGGAGGAGTTTTTGATTAAACTCTTTGTAATCTTCCTCTGATAATGCGTATAACTTTTCTCTGATCTCCTCTACCATTTCTCTCTCCTGCCAAAAAGGCTTCCGGCCTGATTACCAGGGCGGAAGCCTTTTCTGTCATTTCATTTACTGTCAGCCGGATTTCTGTCCCGGCCGGCTTTTACTCATTTCCTTTGCTTCTCAGGTATTCATCAATTCCCTTTGCGCCGGCTTTCCCAGCTCCCATGGCAAGGATGACCGTAGCAGCGCCGGTGACTGCATCTCCTCCTGCGAACACGCCTTCTTTTGAGGTCTGTCCGTTTTCTTCATCCGCAACGATACATTTTCTGCGGTTTGTCTCCAGCCCCTTTGTCGTGGAAGAAATAAGCGGGTTCGGTGATGTTCCGAGAGACATGATGACTGTATCCACTTCGATATCATACTCAGATCCCGGGATCTCTACCGGACGCCTTCTTCCGGATGCATCCGGCTCGCCAAGCTCCATCTTAATGACAGTCATGCTTGTAATGTTTCCGTTTTCATCCACATTGATCTTCTTCGGGTTGGTCAGAAGATCGAAGATAACGCCTTCTTCCTTTGCGTGATGTACTTCTTCTACTCTGGCAGGGAGCTCCGCCTCGCTTCTTCTGTACACGATATGTACATCAGCCCCCAGACGGAGCGCGGTTCTTGCCGCATCCATAGCAACATTTCCTCCTCCGACAACCGCGACTTTCTTTCCTGCAGCGATCGGAGTATCGTAAGAATCGTCAAACGCTTTCATCAAATTGCTTCTCGTCAGATATTCATTTGCAGAGAACACTTCATTCGCATTCTCTCCCGGGATGCCCATAAACATCGGAAGTCCGGCCCCGGAGCCTATGAATACAGCTTCGAATCCTTCATCTTCCATAAGCTGATCAATGGTCGTAGATTTTCCGATCACAACATTTGTCTCAAATTTAACACCAAGCTCTTTGACTTTCTCGATCTCTTTTGCAACAACTTTCTGCTTCGGAAGACGGAACTCCGGTATTCCGTATACAAGTACTCCCCCAAGCTCATGGAGAGCCTCGAATACAGTCACGTCATATCCCATCTTCGCCAGATCTCCCGCGCATGTAAGACCGGACGGACCGGAACCGATGACAGCCACTTTGTGGCCGTTCATCTTCTCTGCTCCTACCGGCTTAATATCATTTTCAAGCGCATAGTCGGCCACGAACCTCTCGAGCTTACCGATGGATACCGGCTCGCCTTTGATTCCGCGGATGCATTTTCCCTCGCACTGAGACTCCTGCGGGCAGACACGTCCGCAGATTGCCGGAAGCGCGCTGGACTTACCGATCACCTTGTACGCTTCCTCTATATTTCCTTCCTTTACTTCCTGGATAAACGCCGGGATATCAATGGATACCGGGCAGCCCTGGATACATTTTGCATTCTTGCAGTTCAGACATCTTGTCGCCTCATCCATGGCTTCTTCAAGATTGTATCCGAGGCAGACCTCCTCAAAATTTGTCGCGCGCACTTTCGGATCCTGTTCTCTGACAGGAACTTTCTTTAACATATCAGCCATTATTCGTCACCTCCGCAATGTCCGCATCCGCCGTGATGTGTATCTCCCTCCTGGAGCTTAAGCATTGCACGGCCCTCTGCTGTCTTGTACATCTGGCTTCTCTTCATCGCCTGGTCAAAATCCACGAGATGGCCGTCGAATTCCGGGCCGTCCACACATGCGAATTTGATCTCATCGCCTACCTGAAGACGGCACGCGCCGCACATCCCGGTCCCGTCTACCATGATCGGATTCATGCTGACAATAGTCGGAATCTCCAGCTTCTTAGTCAGCAGACAGACAAACTTCATCATGATCATCGGACCGATCGCAACGCAGACATCGTATTTATTTCCATTGTTTACAAGCTCTTCTACCATTGCGGTGACCATGCCGGCATGTCCGTATGTGCCATCGTCTGTACACGGATAATAATTACCTGCGACAGCTTTCATCTCATCTTCAAGGATCAGCATATCCTTTGTCTTCGCGCCCACGATCACATCCGCATCAATACCGCGCTCATGCAGCCATTTTACCTGCGGATACACCGGAGCAGCGCCGACGCCGCCTGCCACAAAGAGCATTTTCTTGTTCTTCAGAGTCTCAATGTCTTCATGAACAAATTCTGAAGCACATCCGAGCGGTCCGGTAAAGTCGCGGAAGTAATCTCCCTCTTTAAGCGCTCCCATTTTCGTTGTGGACGCGCCCACTTCCTGCACGACAATGGTGATCGTCCCCGCTTCCCTGTCATAATCACAGATGGTCAGGGGGATGCGCTCTCCCTTTTCATCCATTTTTACGATAACAAACTGACCGGGCTGACAGTGCTGCGCCACACGCGGCGCGTGCACGTCCATCAGAAAGATCTTGTCCGCCAGTTTTTCTGCTTTCATTATCTGATACATGGTCTTCCTCCTCGTCAAAATCACTCTTTCACTATAATACGCTAAATTATGCAGGATGGCAAGTAAAACATATTTAGGGTTGTACAGCAAATCAGACCGGAGCAGCCTGTCGTTTTACTGCCCCGGTCTGATAATTCTGTGCTGTATTTAGAAATCAACCTCTGTTCCATAGTATGTACATGTGAACAGCCTCTCCATTGCAGCCGGATCAATGGCGCGCGGATTAGATCCTGTACATGCGTCGCCTACTGCCAGCTCAGCGATCTTGGAAATCTTCTCTTTGAATTCCTCCTCATTGATACCAAAGTCTTTCAGTGTCTTCGGGATGTTCAGTTTTACATTAAACTCATCGATCTTCTCAACAAGGCTGTTGATAAGAGCTTTCTCAGATGTTCCCGGAAGTCCCATCCTGCGTGCGATCTCTGCGTAACGTTTTGCCGCAACCGGATCTTTTGCATTATACCGGATAACATACGGGAGATAAATCGCGTTTGCACATCCGTGCGGGATATGTCCCGTGGAGAACGCTGCCCCTGTCTTGTGCGCCATGGAGTGTACGATACCCAGCAGTGCGTTGGAGAATGCCATTCCCGCAAGGCACTGTGCATAGTGCATCTGCTCCCTTGCCTCCATATTGCAGTGGTAGGAAGCCGGCAGGTAATCCAGGACCATCTCGATCGCCTGGAGCGCCAGCGGGTCAGTGAACGGCCCGTTCAGTGTGGATACATACGCCTCGATCGCGTGTGTCAGAGCGTCCATGCCTGTGTAAGCCACCTGTTTTACCGGAAGCCCTG
>USKR01000227.1 GCA_900555215.1 uncultured Ruminococcus sp. | reverse complement strand
TCCCTCCCGGCTTATATCCGGGCAATGTGTATCTTCCCCTCCGTGTTTTATACGTGGCGGTAGAGATGACGCGGTATACCGTCCACTACGATAGGAGATACATCACCCTGGATGAGGGGGCGTACATAGCTGATGAATTCATCTGTCACATAAGTGCCGTCTTCTGTCACCCATTCGCGCGGCACGAGTTTTTCGTCATTCGCGATTTTGTGTACATCTTTGACTTCGGTGCTGCACTGATACGGATCGTCTGAGATACGTTTCAGGACAACCATTTTTCCGGAGTCCCCTTCGTCTGCAGCTTTTACTGCCGCGCCTCCGACCTGGGACGCTTCCAGGATATCTACTCTGGATGAGCAGTGAGAAGCAGAGCGCTGAAGGGTGCTCAGTTCAATGGAGCGGGTCTTGCATCCGATCTCTCCCGCAATATAGCTCGCAAGATAATTCGCAGTACCGGAGAGCTGTTTGTGCCCGAAGGCATCAACAAAATCGATACTTTGTCCGAGTTCGCATACATAGCGTCCGTCCGGCAGGCGGATCCCTTCAGATACGGCGACTACTACGGAAGGCTTTTTGGACAGGAGTTCTTTTACCTTAGCGCCGAATGCTTCGACATCAAAGGGAAGCTCGGGAAGATAGATGAGATCCGGACCTGCGCAGTCTTCGCCTTTTGCAAGAGCGGCAGCACCGGTGAGCCAGCCGGCATTCCTTCCCATGATCTCCACGATAGATACCAGCCCTTTACTGTATTCAAGACAGAAGCTGTCACGGATGATCTCTTTGACTGAGGTTCCGATATATTTTGCGGCACTTCCGTATCCCGGAGTGTGGTCTGTCAGAGCGAGATCATTGTCAATAGTCTTCGGACAGCCGATGAACCGGGTTTTATATCCGGTGACAATGGCGTAATCGGACAGCTTTTTGATCGTATCCATAGAATCATTTCCGCCAATGTAGATAAACGCTTCGATGTTCAGCTTCTCAAGAATGGCGAATATTTTTTCGTATACTTCCCTGTCTTCGTGGATCTCGGGCAGTTTATAGCGGCAAGAGCCGAGGAATGCCGCGGGGGTCCTTTTCAGGAGCTCTGCGTCAAGATCATTTGTGATATATTCGGACAGGTCAATATAGCGTTCCTGGAGCAGTCCCTGGATCCCGTGGAGCATTCCGTATACTTTAGCTGCCCCGCGGTCTCTGGCGGTGCGGTATACGCCTGCCAGGCTTGAATTAATAGCAGCAGTTGGACCACCGGACTGTCCGACGATTACATTTCCTTTCATGTGATAGTACCTCCGTTCTGTAATGCTGCCGTAGGAACTGTTCCCACGGCGCTATATTAACAGTTTAGTGCATAATAACGAATTTGTAAATGATAAAATAGAAAATATGTGCAAAATAACGAAAGATGACAAATTGTGAGAACGGACCGGATAAGGCGTGTTATACTGGAATAAATCAGACAAATATGTGCCGTGAAGGAAAGACCGGTGCAGAAAGAGAGGCGGAAATGAAAAAATATGATTATCTGATCGTGGGAGCCGGGCTGTATGGGGCAGTCATGGCATATGAGCTGGGGAAAAAAGGCAGAAAATGCCTGGTTATTGACCGGCGGGATCATATCGCCGGGAATATTTACTGTGAGGATATAGAGGGGATCCATGTGCATAAATACGGCGCCCATATATTCCACACTTCTGATAAAAAGATATGGGATTATATTAATCAGTTTGCGGAGTTTAATAATTACATTAACTCTCCTGTGGCAGTCTACCAGGACGAGCTTTACAATCTCCCGTTTAACATGAATACATTCAGTAAGATGTGGGGGATCCGGACTCCTCAGGAAGCGAAAGATATTATTGAAAAACAGAGGAAAGAGACCGGGATCACGGAGCCGAAGAACCTGGAGGAGCAGGCGCTGTATCTGGGCGGGCGCGATATCTATGAGAAATTGATAAAAGGATATACAGAGAAGCAATGGGGCAGAAAGTGTACGGAACTTCCGGCGTTTATCATCAAAAGGCTTCCGTTTCGTTTTGTCTATGATAACAATTATTTTAATGACCGGTATCAGGGGATACCGATAGGGGGCTATACTCCGATCGTAGAGAAGATGCTTGAGGGCGCGGATGTCAGGACGGGAGTCGATTTCTTCCGGCTTCGGGAAGAAGAACCGGATATCGCGGAGAAGATCATCTTTACAGGTCAGATCGATGAATATTTCGGATACAGGCTCGGCGCACTGGAGTATCGATCCGTACGGTTTGAGACAGAGGTGCTGGATTGCGAGAATTACCAGGGGAATGCAGTCGTTAACTATACAGATCGTGAAGTGGCGTATACCCGGGTGATTGAGCACAAGCATTTTGAGTTTGGGAAACAAGAGAAAACGGTCATATCCAGAGAGTATTCTTCTGAGTGGAGTGTAGGTATGGAGCCCTACTATCCGGTGAATGATGAGAAGAATAATGAGCTTTTCCAGGCATACAGCGAGCTGGCGGAAAAAGAAGAAAATGTGATCTTTGGCGGGAGGCTGGGGAGTTACAAATATTATGATATGGATAAGGTGATCGCCGCGGCTCTCGAACAGCTTGATAAAATACAGTAAGGAAACTGCCGCGGGACTGCAAGAGTATAAAAATATGAACGCCCTTGCATTCCCGTGGCGATTCGGGTATTATATCTATAACTCGGACGTTCTGTCCGGGCATCTTTTCATCATCAGGTTCTGATGGATTTCATTGGGGTATGAACGGGTGGATAGGCGGAGCGGAAGCAGAGGGAGCTTCCGCAGCGCTGTTATCACAGCCGTGGACAACAGCATATGGAAGAAATGTATGAAGTTCTGAGGTTTATTGAGCATGGAGCACATTGCAGGCAGAGCATGGACTGTATGAGGGGGACTCTTCTGGTCCGTTATCTAAAGGCGCGGCGGGAAATCGGAAAATCGGAACTGTTCGGATGGTTCCGGCAGCTTTGCGTTTGTGTAGACCAGTATCACAGATGCCGGAAGCAGAAGCAATACCGCTATCTGAATCCATACAGCATCGTGGTTTCTGAGGAGGGAAAGCTTTTTCTCCTGGATCTGGAGGCTCCGGAAAACGGAGCTGTACTGAAACAGATGCAGAAGCCTGCTGTCAGGGAAGGGTTTGTAAAGCCTGTCTGTGAGATCGGCGCAGGAGGGCAGAGCGCGGATATCTTTGCCTATGGGAGAACTGTCCAGTTTCTCCTGGCATACACACAGGGGGAGACAGAACTTACCAGGTGGGAGGAGATGAGGCTCGCCAGGATGATCGCCCGGTGTACGGGGGAGGCGGGAAAACCCTATGCGGATATCAGCCAGGTATTGAGAGACCTGCC
>USKR01000226.1 GCA_900555215.1 uncultured Ruminococcus sp. | reverse complement strand
GGCTCGTCGAAAGCGCCAATGAAAAACATTCGGAAAGCATCCGTTTTGCGGATAAGTTTACAAAATATTACACGCCGGTCGTGATCCTGATCGCGCTCCTTACAGTGATCCTTCCGCCTATGATGTTTATCGAAGCAAAAGGCGAGTGGATCTACCGGGGACTGATCATCCTCGTGGCGGCGTGCCCGTGCGGGCTGATGGTATCGATCCCGCTTGCGTTCCTCGGAGGGATCGGCTCTGCCGCGAAGCAGGGCATCCTCATCAAAGGCGGGAGCCTGCTGGAAAAACTGACCCAGGTGGATACATTTGTATTTGATAAAACGGGAACACTGACAGAAGGGGTGTTCCATGTCAAAGATGTCGTGCCTTTTAACGAGATGAAAAAGGATGAACTTCTGGAAACAGCTGCTCTTGCGGAATCCTACTCGAAACATCCTGTGGCTGTGTCTCTTATGGAAGCCTATGGCAGGGAAGCGGATAAGACGCGTGTGACAGATATAGAAGAGCAGCCCGGATATGGTGTCCATGCAATGGTGGACGGAAGAGAAGTCTATGCAGGCAATACGCGGTTGATGGAACGTGAGCAGATCCGGTACCAGACCGCTGAGGAGGCGGGCACCGCGGTTTATGTAGCAGTTGACGGAAAATATGCGGGATATATCCTTATCTCCGATATAGTCAGGAAGGATGCTCTGAAGCTGATGAGATGGCTGCGGCGGCGGGATCTGTCCGCTGTTATGCTGACGGGAGATAATGAGCAGGTGGCAGAGGATGTGGCAGGCGAGCTTGGAATAGAAAGTGTATATGCGGAGCTGATGCCTGAAGATAAAGTGGCGCTTCTGGAAGAGTTCCGGGAGGATCAGATGGAAGGAGAGCTGCTGGCGTTTGTCGGAGACGGCATCAATGACGCGCCGGTCCTTGCGCTCGCAGATATCGGGATTGCTATGGGCGGTCTCGGCGCGGACGCTGCCCTTGAAGCGGCGGACATTATCCTGATGGAGGATGAACCTTCGCGTATTATTAATGCGGTCCGTATTTCAAAAGCAACTTTAAGGTCAGTAAGGCAGAATATGGTATTTGCTATCGGGATGAAAGTACTCCTGATCGCAATGGCATTTTTTGGATTTGTGACGATGCAGAATGCCATCATTGCAGATATGGCTGTCATGCTGATCAATATCTTGAATTCTTTCTGGATGCTGCAGTATCCGGAACAGGGAGTATGAAAAAGAAAAATAGCACTAACGGCAGCAATGTGCGTTTCTGCCGCAGGAATCTTAAGCGCATGTGCAAATCCGCAGAAAGACGGGACAGCAGCGCTTGAAGAAGGAAATTATGAAGAAGCGCTGGCACAGTTTCAGGAAGCGGCGGAAAGTGATGACAGAGAAAAATCGGCAGAGGGCTATCGGGGACTTGGCATAGCTTATTATGAGTCCGGTGAGTATGCTCAGGCGCTGGAGGCTTTTCAGAAGGCAGAAGAACTGGGAGCAAAAGAAACTGTGCAGCTTTATCATCTGATGTCTGTGTGCGGGATGCAGACATGGACAGATCAGACAGAGGACGAGTCTGCTTATACTTCTGTGCTGGAATATATACAGACCGGGCTCGCACTGGCGGATTCCGGCAGCAGTGAGGAGGCGCCGGATGCAGATATGATCCGTGAGATGAAATATAATGAGATTATCTGCTATGAAAAGCTTGCAGACTGGGAGAATGCCAGAGAGAAGGCAAATGAATATCTCAGTGAATATCCGGATGATGAAGCAGTCCGGAAGGAAGCTGAATTTTTAGAAACACGGTAGTGCGCATGCACTGCCGGTTTTTTGACAGAAAGCAGCAGGGCCGGCATACGCCCTCTGTGTCTTATAAGAAGGAGAACAGCCTATGTATGAGATGGAACAGATTGAAGAGACGGTCATCCTGGCGGGAATTGACACGGGAGACGGGGAGGCGGCAGAACGTTCCCTTGATGAATTGGAAGAACTGGCAAAAACTGCCGGGGCAAAGGTGGCAGGAAGGCTGATACAGGCGCGGGAAGCGGCACACCCGGCAACTTATGTGGGCAGGGGCAAGCTTATGGAGCTGAAAGAACTTATATGGGAGACAGATGCTGCAGGCATTATCTGCGACGACGAGCTCACAAGCGCACAGCTAGGGAATCTGGAGGCAGAGCTGTCATGCAAGGTCATTGACCGGACGCTTCTGATATTGGATATTTTTGCCGCAAGGGCAGCCTCCGGGGAGGGGAAGATCCAGGTGGAGCTGGCGCAGCTCAGATACCGGGCTTCCCGGCTGACCGGACTGGGAAGATCGCTGTCCCGTCTCGGCGGCGGTATAGGTACCAGAGGTCCCGGCGAGAAAAAGCTGGAAATGGACCGCCGTCTTATCCGGGAACGGATCAGCAGGCTTAAAAGAGAATTAAAAGACGTGGAAAAACACCGGGAACTTATCCGCACCCAGAGGAAGCAGTCGGGACTGAAGGTGGCTGCACTGGTAGGATATACTTCCGCAGGGAAAAGCAGTATAGAGAATGCGCTGACAGACGCGGGGATCCTTGAGGACGCAATGCTGTTCTCTACACTGGATACCACGACCCGTTCGCTGATGCTGGACAATACCCAGGAGATCCTGCTCACTGATACAGTCGGATTTATACGCAAACTGCCCCATCATCTGGTGGAGGCTTTTAAAAGTACACTGGAAGAGGCGAAATATGCAGATATTATTATCCATGTGGTAGATGCATCTAATCCTCAGATGGACGAACAGATGCATGTAGTGTATGAAACTCTGCGTCAGCTCGGGGCAGAGGGAAAGCCGGTCGTCACTCTTTTTAACAAGCAGGATCTTCTCGAAGATCCGGTGAGACAGAGAGATTTCCAGGCGGATTACTCGATCCCGGCGTCAGCAAAGACCGGACAGGGGCTGGAGGAGCTGAAGAAAGCGCTGCTGGAGATCATACACAGGGATCAGATCTATATTGAACGGCTGTATGATTTTTCTGAAGCGGGAAAGATCCAGATTATCCGCAGCAGAGGCCAGCTCGTTTCAGAAGAATATGTGCCCGAGGGGATAGCGGTGAAAGCGTACGTTCCAAAGGATGTGTATGGGAGAGTGTAAAGCCATGCCCCGGCAGGGCATTTTTACGAACAGCGGTAATCAGAATGGGAGGCAGGAACATGATAGTAATAGACAAAGAAAAATGTATCGGGTGCGGGCTGTGCGCGGCGGACTGCCCCGCGGAGAAACTGACAGTGGAAGCTGGGAAAGCTGTATATACGCCGGAGTGCATCCAGTGCGGGCACTGCGTGGCAGTCTGTCCCCGGGCGGCGGTATCGATCCCGGAATACGATATGGCGGACGTGGAA
>USKR01000225.1 GCA_900555215.1 uncultured Ruminococcus sp. | reverse complement strand
AGAATTACTGCCTTGCCCTCGGGATCAAGAGTTATAAGAAATGGCAGCAGGCGTGGGTGAGACGGACTGCATGGACCGGGGAGGAAGAACTTCAGGAACTGAACCATCTCAGGGTACGATTTGTGGAAAAGACAGGCGGGCTCATGGCCATCCTGAAACAGCGCAGGAAGACCGTCCGGGACGTGACGCTGGCTGTCTACGGATATATTGCAGGAGAACGGCTCCAGGAGCAGCTCGCAGCGATGGAGCAGAAGTTCCAGGCGGAAGGGGAGCTTGCCCTGGCAAAGGAATACGCCCAGGTCTACCGGATCGTGCTGGAGCTGTTCGACAAGTTTGTGGAACTTCTCGGGGATGAGAAGATCTCGCTGAAAGAATACTGCGAGCTCCTGGACGCGGGGCTGGAGGAGGCGAAGGTGGGCGTGATCCCGCCGAGCATGGACCAGGTCGTTATAGGCGATGTGGAGCGCACCAGGATCAAAAACATCAGGGCTCTCTTTTTCGTGGGGGCAAACGACGTCCTCCTTCCGGGAAATACAGCGGCGGGCGGGCTCCTGTCAGAGAGGGACAGAGAGCAGTTCCACCGGGAAGAGATCAGCCTGTCCCCGGGTCCCAAGGAGAAGATCTATATCCAGAAATTTTATTTATATATGAACCTGACAAAGCCTTCGGAGAGGCTTTCCATTTCCTGGTCAAAGGTGTCCGCCGAGGGGAAGACCATGCGCCCGGCATACCTGGTCCAGGATATCAGGCGGCTCTTCCCGGAGCTGCGCCCGGTCGACGAAGAGAAACGGGGACTGATGGAGCGCGAGGTCACGAGAAAGACCGGGATGCGCAGAGTGGCGGAAGGCCTGAGAGACCGGCAGAGAGGACTGGATGACCAGTGGAAGGAACTGTACACATGGTTTGCCTCAGATGAAAAGAGCGCAGAAGATCTGTCTCATACTCTGAAGGCGGCGTTCATGAGAAGGGAATATCCCCCGCTTGGCGCGAAGCGCGCGTCGGAGCTTTATCCTGACCGCAGCCGTGTGAGCGTCACGCGGCTGGAACAATTCGCCTCCTGCGCATACGCCCATTTTCTGGGTTACGGGCTCCGTCTCTCTGACAGAGAAGAGTATGGTTTTGAGGCACTGGATCTGGGAAATATTGCCCACCAGTCTCTGGAGCGCTTTTCCAGAAAAGCTGACAGGGAGAAATTAAGCTGGACAGAGATGTCCCCTGAGAAGCGGGATGAGCTTATTTCAGAGAGTGTGGAAGAGAGTGTCATCGACTACGGGAATACGGTACTTTTCAGCTCGGCAAGGAATGAATATATGATCGGGCGGATCAAGAGGCTGATCAGCCGTTCGGTTTGGGCGCTTACCCGTCAGCTCGAAAGGGGAGATTTTGTGCCAAGCGGATATGAACTGAAGTTTGGGAGCGGGAAGATCGACCGGATCGATACCTGCGAGGACGGGGGCTGTGTGTATGTAAAAGTAACGGATTATAAGACCGGGATGAAAAGTTTTGACATCACGGCACTGTATCATGGGCTTCAGATGCAGCTTCCGGTCTACCTGAATGCGGCTGTCAAGGTGGAAGCGGGGAGACATCCGGGAAAGGAGATCGTTCCTGCGGGGATTTTTTATTACAGGATACAGGATCCGGTCGTTCCGGAACAGGACAGTGACGAAGCTGTGGAGCAGAGCATTTTGAAAGAACTGAAACTTGACGGACTCATCAACGGCAGCGAAGCGGTTGTCTCGCATCTGGAGCATGACCTCTCAGGCTCTTCCGTCCTCTTTCCCATGGGGCGCAACAAGGACGGCTCCCTCAGCAAAAGTTCCAGGGCGCTTCCGCAGGAAACATTTGAGACTGTGCTGAAATATACCGGCGAAAAAGAGAGTTCTCTTATAGACGCCATGTATGCGGGAGAGATAGCGGCGGCACCGTACGAAATGGGCGGAGATACGGGCTGCGGCTATTGCGCGTACAGGGATATATGCGGATTCGACTTAAGGATCAACGGGTGCGCATACCGAAGATTGGAAAAACTATCGGTGGAGGAAGCTGTAGCCGCGATGGAAAAAGCCGTGGAAAAAGCAGAGGGAGGTGAGCAGGAGTGAGCGTGGAATGGACGGAAGAACAGCGGAAAGTGATCGATCTGCGCGGCAGGAACATCCTGGTGTCAGCGGCAGCGGGCTCCGGGAAGACAGCAGTGCTTGTGGAACGTATCATTAAGAGACTCACAGAGGAAGAACATCCGGTGGATGTGGACCGGCTGCTTATCGTGACATTTACGGAGGCGGCGGCAGCGGAGATGAAAGAGAGGATCGGGGCGGCGCTTGAGAAGAAGCTGCGGGAGCACCCCGGGGACGCGAGGCTGGAACAGCAGGCGTCCCTGATCCACAGTGCTGCGATCACGACGATCCACAGCTTCTGCCTCTCTGTGATACGGGATCATTTTCATGTCATTGACATTGACCCGGGATTCCGCATCGCGGAGGAGGGGGAACTCAGACTTTTGAGGCAGGATGTGCTGGATGAGCTCCTGGAAGCGTGTTATGCCGAAGGGACAGAAGAGTTTCTTGATTTTGCAGAACGGTTCGGTACCGGGAGAAATGACCGTAAGATCGAGGAGATCATCCTGAAGCTCTACGAGTATTCCCGAAGTTATCCTCAGCCGGAAAAATGGCTGGGATCCTGTGTGAAGGCATATGAGACGGCCGGGAGCGGGGAACTGGCGCACCGCGCCGCAGAGAGGGTATGCCGCCGGGCGGGAGATATCCGGAAACTGCTGGAGCATGCCCTGAAGATCTGTGAAGAGCCGGACGGACCGTATATGTATGGGGATATGCTGGAGTCAGACCTGGAGAATGTAAAAAAGCTGGAGAATACGGAGACGTTTGACGTCCAGTATGACGCGGCCTGCGGGTTTTCCTGGAAGCGTCTGTCGGGGAAGAAGGATGAGACCGTGTCCGATGAGAAAAAAGAGGCGGTAAAAAAGCTTCGAGAGCAGGCAAAAAAACTGGTAAAAGATATCCGGGAACTATATTTCTACGCTCCGTGTGAAGAATGGGAAGAGGATATGAGGCGCGCATGTCCGTCGATGAGGACGCTTGCATGGATGGTAAACCGTTTTGCAGATCTGTTTGCCGGGAAGAAGCGCAGCAGGAATATTATCGATTTCAGCGACATGGAGCAGTTCGCGCTGGCAATCCTTACGGTCGAAAAAGACGGGAAACTGGTTCCTTCGCCTGCTGCGGGTGAGTACCAGGACCGGTTTGAGGAAGTCATGATCGATGAATATCAGGACAGCAATCTTGTGCAGGAGACCATCCTGACCAGCGTGTCAAGAATGTCGAGGGATGTCTGCAATGTCTTTATGGTTGG
>USKR01000224.1 GCA_900555215.1 uncultured Ruminococcus sp. | reverse complement strand
ACATCTTATTCTATTCGTAGTCCCAGTCCTCTTTATCAAGGTCTGGGTACTGCTGAATATACCCTTTGAACTTGACTATACGTGGCTCAAAACGCTTCTCTGCTTCACTGATTTTTGATACTGTAATGGTAAAGGTAAATATCCAATCATCTCCAAAGTCATAACCGCATTTGTCCATGTAGTGGATGTTCTCCTTGCTGAAATACCCCCGGTCAAGGATAAACCCCACATTTTTGTATCCGTAACCGCCTGCTTTTTCCAAAGTATACTACAACTACGAGATATCTACAATGCTTCCGGGATAATCTTCATAGTACAGTTGAGTATTCCGGACGATTCTGAACCGTCATTCCGGAAGCACAGTACCGTGATTCCAGTCAGATGATACCGATTTTCTTTATAATGTATCCATACGCTTTGAAGCGTAAATACATTACAAAGGAGGTCATCGTTTATGACCAAGTATCGCGAGATCATCCAGCTATCCGGATTAGGTCTTAGTCAAACCAACATTGCCCTCAGTTGTAATGCATCTAAAACAACCGTCAACAAGGTGCTGAAAGCTGCAAGGGAGCAGAACCTTTTATGGCCGCTGGATCCTAAACTAACAGATCCCGTCCTTGGCAAGCTACTTTTTCCTGATTCGAAAGCAAAACCTGCTACATCTGCATTCCGGAAGTGGATACGACAGTTTTTCGCATCTTTCAAAAGCACGGATGAAGTCGTTGATTCCAGATTTACTTGCACTGAACTCTTCAGCCAGTTCCTTGTAGCTCAGACCCAGTGCGTACCGTTTGATAATGATGCTCTTGTAATCTAACATAAGGCATCCTCCTTAAATGATTCGTACCATTTTTCAATGGCCTCAATCATTATGAGGTATCTGCAGATTTCAATAGCTACAGGTTAAATCCGCTCGCTCCGCATCGCGTCCGTTTTGCTCCGCAAAACCGTCTGTTTGGATCCGCTGATTGCACATGGTAATCATACAGCTTTTGATGGAGATAATCGTACAAGATTGCCAGGTAGCTTTCGCCCAGTCGGATCATCCAGTTGGCCATGTTTTGACGTGTGATGTTAAGACCACAACGGGAAAACTCCTGTTCCAGGCGATAGAGAGGAACAGCATTGACATACTTGCCATTCATAATCGCTGCAGCAAGTGTTGGAGATACCAGACTTCCGTGAAGTAATGCCTGCGGATGGTCTGCTTTTATAATTCGTCCATCTTTCTTGCTGGCATACACACCGACATGATGCTCATCTACTTCAACCTTTGCAGGAATGAAACGGTAGCGTTTGGAAATCGCATCCGGAAGCTGCTTCCAGCCATTTTTTCCAAACTCAGCCACTAATTCTTCCTCGGTCATGTAATGAGTGATAATGTTTACCGGAAGACCTGACAGATCAGCATCCTTCTTACCAACAGACTTTGGCTTACGAGCTGGTTTTGCTTCCAAAGTTTCAGGCTCTTCAGCATCCAGATCAGATACTGCCTCAGCTTCGTTGAAGAAAACGATGGTTCCATCTATTTCCATGAAACAGATCTGAATGGGATCCTCCATCTTCTCAGAAGATCTGCCAAATCTGTTCTTATTGGAAAGAGTGATCTGCTCAATGAGGAGTTCTATTCTTTTGTTTAGATCCTGGACTTCTCCAGAAAGCTTATCGTTCTGTTCCTGAAGCTGGAGGAATAACTCTACGATAAAAGACTTATCCAATGTATTCAGTTGTTCTTCAGTGAATTTAAATGCCATCGTTCAGTCTCCCTTTTATTTCTGAAGTCATTATAGCAGAAAACAGGAGTTTGGGCGAATTCACCACGTATTGTTATTCGTCATTTTGACGGTGGATAACAATCATAAATATCTCAGAATTCATGAGATACTTATGACTGTTATCCACAGATTCTGCAAAAGATCCTTCTTTGGCAAAAAGAATTACTCTCACAGAAAACGCTTTTGTGGATAACTATTAAAAAATTTTTTTGTATCGTTTTTCAGTGTAAAAAACAGAAATTTTATTTTCTACGAATTGCACAATTACATTGTTTTTGGAGGATCTGTCAGTTCTGCGATTGGACGTTTTGCAACGATTTCTAATCCCTGCATCAGCCTGTGATATTGTTCGGGAGTAACTTCCAATGCTTCTTCTTTCGTGCGTGGCCAACTGAATCCGCCAACATTTAATCGCTTGTAAAGAAGCAGGAAACCATCTCCTTCCCAAACCAGTCCTTTGATTCTGTCGGTACGTTTGCCACAGAAAAGAAACAGGATGTTTTTCTGGAAAGGATCCAGTTCGAATTGATATTTAATAGTGGATGCTAAGCCGTCAATTCCACGCCTTAAATCGGTGTATCCTGTTGCGATAAAAATCTTGTCAAAACCGGTTGCATCATTCAGCATGTAAAAGGCCTCCGATCCTGCTTAGAAGTTCCGCAGAAGCAGTGTTTGAAATCTCTATCGAAAAGGAGTCCTTTCGAATGATCATATCTGGCCTGAATGCAGCTGATGATACGATGGATTGTTCAGGTAACCTTAATTCAACAAAATCAACTGATGGGTCTGCAGGTATACTTACAGATTTGACTGCTGGAGGTGAAGAAGACTCTATTGTAGAAATATAAGCCTCTTCACGTAGCCGGCGCTGCCAATAAAAGAATGACTTATCAGAAATACCATGTTCCCTACACCAGGCGGTTTTATTCATTCCGCTAGCAAGGCATTCTTTTATGATTTTAGTCCATTGTTCGCAGCGGACTTTGTGTGTGATTTTATCCATGAGATAGCCCTCCCTGAAAAAGCTTAGATTTTTTAGAGTAATTATCTCACAAAAACTAGCAAGCGACACGGTACCGGCTATCTACCATTTACGGTAATCATCAGTACCTTGACAAAATAAGAAATTCCCCGGCACTTACCAGGGGAATATCTGACTCTTATTTTTTCAGTTTGCTGTGGCAGTCAGCCGGCAGGCTGTTGGACCATGGGAGAAGTTCCCGCATGGCTTCCTTTTCTGGAAATGGGCCGAATTCTTTCATTCTCTCCATGACATAGGTGAGGTAATTGTATGGTTTCAGCCCGTTCAGCATGGCTGTCTCAGTAACGCTGTATACTGTCGCGCTGGCCTGTGCTCCGCGGATGCTCTTTGCAAAAAGCCAGTTCCGTCTCCCTATTGCAAAGTTTTTCAGTGCACGTTCCGCCGCCAGATTATCGATGCTTAAGTGTCCGTCCTCCAGATATCTCTTCAGATAAACTTCCTGGTTCAGGGTATACAGGACAGCCTCGCCGATCAATGAAGACCGGTCTACGGAATCCTCTAGTGTATGGAGCCACTCAAAGAAAGCCTCTAAAAGCGGTTTCGCCTGCTTTTGACGCTCTTCGTACC
>USKR01000223.1 GCA_900555215.1 uncultured Ruminococcus sp. | reverse complement strand
CTCCGGATCAAAGATTCCTTCAAACCAGTCCGCGCGCCATTCAATCAAATCCGCGGGCGAAGCCTTTACGGTCTTTGCTGCAGACAGGATCTCCCCTTCTTCCTTTCCCGTAATAGGAACACAGATCTTAGGCCTGCCTGTTCCTATCTGTACATTTCTGACTGTAACTGTCCTCATCATTCTCTCCTTTGGTGCCGGCTCTCTGTCCTCTCACACGGTCTTCCACTTTCTTACTTTTTCTTTATAATAGATCACGCCCTCCCGGATGATCCGGGCCTTTCCGCCGCTGACTTCCACTTCCGTGACAGAACAGTTAGGCGGGACTTCGTCCTTCCAGAACTCTGAAACAGAAAGGTTTCCCCTGATCCGATTTAACAGAGCCGTCATCGCAGCCCCATGCGTGGATACGAGAATGGACCTGTCCTTCAGGTCCTCCCTTCCACATATTTCCGCAAGAAATTTTCCGGTCCGTTCGTAAAGCTGAGGAATCGATTCCGCATCCTGCGGCGGGACATAATTGGCTGTGTCAGTAAAAAAACGGTTAAACGCTTCACTCCCCGGTTCCTTTGCCTCCCCGCCGGTCCTCATTCCTTCGTAACTCCCGAATGAGAGTTCCTCGATCCGGCTGTCCTCATAAAGCGGAACGCCACGGTCTGCAAGT
This sequence comes from uncultured Ruminococcus sp., assembly GCA_900555215.1. Lineage (GTDB taxonomy): Bacteria > Bacillota > Clostridia > Lachnospirales > Lachnospiraceae > Mediterraneibacter > Mediterraneibacter excrementipullorum. The sequence goes on along the minus strand of USKR01000223.1, from coordinate 2,730 downwards.
ATGATCTGAGCCGTCTCTTTTGCCCTTAAGAGCGGACTTGTGTACCCCAGATCGATCCTTACTTCTTTCATGCCTTCAGCGGTCTCGCGCGCAAGGCGTCTGCCGTAATCATTCAGCGGGATATCCGTACGTCCCTGTACTCTGTGTATCCTGTTCCAGTCCGTTTCTCCGTGGCGGACAATATACAACCTCATAGCATTTTCTCCTTTGCATCCTTGTGTTTTTCTTTCCCTGAGTCTATAATGAAATCTGTACTTCCAGGGATATGCTCCCTGACAGAAAGGAATAATACTCAAATGAATAAGATCACCAGTTTTACAATCGACCATATCCGGCTTGTGCCCGGCATCTATGTTTCCAGGAAGGATACAGTCAGCGGCGCGGTCATCACCACATTTGATATCCGCATGACCAGCCCCAATGATGAGCCGGTCATGAACACAGCGGAGGTTCACACGATCGAACATCTTGGCGCCACGTTCCTGCGCAATCATGATACCTGGAAAGACCGTGTCATCTATTTCGGTCCCATGGGATGCCGGACCGGCTTCTATCTCCTCCTTGCCGGGGATTACGATTCTGCTGACATCGTCCCGCTCATGAAGGAAATGTTCACCTTTATCGCAGGCTGGGAAGGGGAGATCCCCGGAGCGTCAGCGCGCGACTGCGGCAATTATCTGGATATGAACCTTCCCATGGCAAACTACCTGGCGAAAAAATTCCTGGCGGAAGTCCTGACAGATATCCAGGATTCCCAGCTTTATTATCCCGAATAAAAATCAGCCAGAATAGTAAAACCGCCGAGTCATGTTCCCGGTCTCACGCCTTTCAAAGGCATCCGGGAACATTCCGGCGGTGATATTCCGGGATCATCTGTGTTTCTTCAGTACGTCTCTCCTGATAAACTCATAAGTGGTCTCTTCTCCCTGCTCGGCAAGCATATGGAGCAGCTTTTCCAGAAGCCTGCGTGTCTCCGGGTGCATCAGCTCACCCGCTTTTCCGTTCATATAGTATTCCAGGGGATCACTGTCTTTATATTGACTCCCCTTGTATACCTTGCTTGCCGCGATCCGGTCAAGAAACATTTCCACCACATACCTGACCGGCATCTTCATCCCTGTCAGAATCCCGGTTCCGCTCAGGTTGTAGTCGATCCAGTATTCATAGTGATGCTTATTCCTTCCCTTATGATGCAGCCATGCAGAAGAATATCCTCTGTCTTCTCTCTCCGCATTGTTAGGACTGCGGTTTCCCTGATAATATCTGCATCCGACACGGAATTCTGTCCATCCGTATTTAGACAGGTCATGCAGGAGTCCCTGCCTGTAAAGCCCTACCCGAAAACACTCTTTCATGACGAGAAATTTATGCTTTGTGATCGTACCAAAATGCTTCAATGGTCTCATGACTTTTTCCGGCCTTTTCCTTTATCCGGCTTTTTTTCCGCCTCCGTTCCCGTCAGGATCGCTATGCTTCTTTCCTTCAGCTCAATGTTTTTTTGCTCCTCAAGCGCTACAGGGTCCTTAAGTATCCCCTGCTGTGTGTCAGCCGCAAGCTTCCATCCCCTGCCTTTTCCCGGAGACGGAAGGGCAAACGTATGGGGAATCCAGTGCATGTTATAAGCGATAAAGCACTCCTGGTCACCTGCGCCTGTACCGGAATAAAGAACTCCCAGCTGACGGCTGGACACTTCATTTTTTACCTGCCACGCACTCTCGCCATGATAGGATACGTCCGGCACGCCGCACGCCGTGCGGTCCAGACCCTTAAGCTCTTCCTTGCGATGCAGGCACGGGTGCTCTCTGCGCAGGGCAATCAGGTCTTTAACAAAATCAAACAAAGACCGGTCTGTCCTGAGCCTGCTCCAGTCTACCCATCCCGTCTCATTATCCTGGCAGTAAACATTGTTGTTTCCCTTCTGCGTATTATAGAACTCATCCCCTGCAAGGATGCACGGAGTTCCCTGGGCAGTCAGAAGGAGAAAAAACGCATTCATCGCCTGGTTTTTCCTGAGCGCCATGACCGCGCGCTTGCGGCTGGGTCCTTCCGCCCCGCAGTTCCAGCTGTAATTATAATCAGGACCGTCTGTATTGTTTTCTCCGTTTGCCTCATTATGCTTACTGTCATATGATACAAGATCCCACAGCGTAAAACCTGTCTGTGCAGTAATATAATTGCACTTTCCGTCTGATGATGAATTGTGAGACAGGGCCCACATAACATCATTGACCATATTCTCATCACCCTTGAGGAAACGGCGCATCACATTTTGAAAAGCATCGTCCTTGCGCATCAGTTTAACGTCTTTCAAAAACGGATCCGCGCAGAGGATTTCCCACGGAACAGTATACGGATTGACCACAAAGCCGTCCACATGATATTCCAGCATATAGAAGCGCAGGCATTCCAGAACGGTCTGGACCGGGACCCCTTCCGCAAAAGGCATTTCCAGCACCACTTCGATCCCCTGGCGGTGGCATGAACGTACCATATCTTTCAATTCCCTGACTGCGGAATCTCCGGAGGCATACGCCTCTTTGGGGGCGAAATAATAAGCCGGGCCATATCCCCAGTAATTAATCTTTCCTTTTTTGCAGTCCTCAAATTCATAGACAGGCATACACTGGATCTGGTTGATCCCCAGTTCTTTCAGATACGGGAGCTTCTCGACCACTCCCTGATAAGTGCCTTTATGCCGTACTTTCGATGAACTGTGCTTTGTGAAACCGC
>USKR01000222.1 GCA_900555215.1 uncultured Ruminococcus sp. | reverse complement strand
TAATCCTAAGGTATTCCTTATGGACGAGCCACTCTCCAACCTGGATGCAAAGCTGAGGGTTCAGATGCGTATTGAGATCTCCAAGCTTCATGAGAACCTGGGCGCTACGATTATTTACGTAACACACGACCAGACAGAGGCTATGACACTTGGTACAAGAATCGTTGTTATGAAAGACGGTGTTGTACAGCAGGTAGACACACCTCAGAACCTTTACAATACACCGTGCAACCTTTTCGTTGCAGGATTCATCGGATCTCCGCAGATGAACTTCCTTGACGCTGTATGTAACATTAAAGGAGATGACGTTACACTTACGGTCGGCGACCACGTGCTGAAAGTTCCGGGATCCAAGAAGAAAGCGCTTATCGAAGGCGGATATAACGGAAAGACAGTTGTTCTCGGAATCCGTCCGGAAGATGTACATGATTCAGAGGCGTTCATCAGCAACTCTCCGGACAGCGTGATCAAATCAACGATCAAAGTATACGAGCTGCTCGGTGCAGAAGTATTCCTGTACTTCGATGTGGCAGGAACTCAGGTGACAGCACGTGTTAACCCGCGTACAACACTGAGAACCGGCGACAAAGCTGTATTTGCACTTGACATGGAGAAGATCCATATCTTTGACAAAGAGACAGAGTTGACGATTACGAACTAATACTATAAAATTGGAATAGCAGCGAAGCGGTTGCTAAGATGCTATTCATGGCTGGGCGGTTTTTGCCGACAGCCGCCGCTTATCGAACATATTATGGGGGCTGCACTTTTACCGGGTGCAGCCCTTTTTAACAACGAGGAAAAAAAGATGGATCACACACAGGAACTGCAGAAGGCACTTCAGGAGTTAAGACGTATTACAGGGATTACTCTCGATGTGTCAACAGAGTCGCCTGAACAGGCGGAACATGCACTCGCGCAGATACGGTGTCTGTGCACGGCTTACAAAGAAAAATACAATAAGACGGATTTCCTCCAGAGCCTGCTGACCGGCGGGATCCCTTCGTATGACATCCATGACCGCGCTTCACGGCTTCATATCAATGTGGATGAACGGCGCGTGCTTTTTCTCCTTGAGACAAAAAGCCTGGACGAGACTGTGACAGAAATACTGAAAAGTCTGTTCCCGTCACAGACGAAAACCTATCTTGTCCCTGTCTCTGAAAAAGCGGCTGCCATTCTCCGGCCCATGCGGGCGGCGGAAACGGCTGACAGTGTCAGAGGGATCGCCAGAACCATAGTGGACACACTGAACACAGAGGCTCTTGCTCATGTCCGGCTGGCGTACAGTTCTATTATCGGTACGCTGTCAGACCTGCCCGGCGCCTTTCAGGAGGCGAGCCTGGCACTGAAAGTAGGCAAACTGTTCTATTCAGAGCAGACGGTTTTCCCGTATAATGAACTTGGGATCGGGCGGCTTATCTACCGTCTCCCGTTTCCTCTGTGTGAAAATTTTCTGAAAGAGATATTTGGGGAAGAGATTCCGGAATCCTTTGACGAAGATACGACTGCCACGATCAATCGGTTTTTTCAGAATAATCTCAATATTGCCGAGACTTCGCGCCAGCTCCACATGCACCGCAACACATTGATCTATCGCCTGGAGCAGATACAGAAGCGTACAGGCCTTGATCTCCGTGTTTTTGAAGACGCCATGACCTTTAAGGTCGCTACAATGGTAATAAATTATTTACATGCAGAAAGGAACCAGTAAATTATGAATGACGCATTATATGAACTGATCGTAGCCCGCAGACCAAAGCCATATGACCTTCCTGTGCGGATCCTCGTGATCCTTGTGATCGCAGCGATCGCCGTGCTCGGGATGCCCTTCTTTGGTTTTCTGTCTTTTGTAGTCGCAGTATTAGCGGCAATACTGGCGTATTATTTTGTATTTCCGCGGCTCAATGTGGAATACGAATATATGCTTTTGAACCATGACCTTCAGATTGATATCATCTATAACCGCGAGAGAAGAAAAAAACTGAAAAGCTTTGATATCCAGACAGCAGAGATTATAGCACCCAAAGGCTCGCCCAGACTGAACTCCTTCAAATATGATAAGTTGTATGATTACAGTTCGGGAGATCCTGCTGCAAAGGTGTATGCAATTATCATATCTTTGGACCAGAATAATGCATGTGTCTATATTGAACCGGATGATAAAATGCTGGATCATATGAAACACTGGATGGGTATGAAACTTTATCAGGATTAAAGCTGGATTTGTATGTGAGGACGCTCTGCCGCGCCCGTCCTCACACACAAATCCAGATTTAACACATACAGTCAGGAAAGAATCCTGCATCTGTGGGATAGACATAGCTCTCCCCGATCTCTTTCAGGAGCACTACGTTGAGGTGGCCGTTCAGGTTCTTCTTGTCCAGCTTAACAGCTTCTGTCAGGGAGGACATGGGCAGCCCGCAGGAGGTTGGCAGCCCGTATATTTCCAGAGCTTTTTTGATCTTTTCTGCACATCCGGTCGCCGTCAGCCCTTTTTCTTCTGCAATTCTTGTGATCTGATACATGCCTATGCCGACGGCTTCTCCGTGACTCTCCCTTTCGTAATGATAATATTGTTCGATGGTATGGGCGAGGGTGTGACCGAAGTTTAAAAGCATGCGCTCACCGGTATCGAACTGGTCAGCTTCGACAACCACGCGCTTGATATCCACGCACCTGGCTATGATTTCCGTGAGTTCCGGTTTCAGATCCTCGAAAGAGGCGTGGGCGCAGAGCCGGTCGAAAAGAGTGCAGTCTTTTATGCATCCGTATTTGATGACTTCTCCCATGCCGTCGCTGATAAAGTGGGGCGGGAGTGTGTTGAGAACATCAGGGTCGATGAGCACAAGCTTCGGATGATAGAATGCTCCTGCGAGATTTTTGCCCTGGGGCAGGTCAACCGCGACTTTGCCTCCTACAGAGGAGTCTACCTGAGCCAGCAGGGAGGTTGGGATCTGCACCAGTTTTACCCCGCGGAGAAAGCTGGAGGCGGCAAAGCCGGCCAGATCGCCGATCACACCGCCGCCCAGAGCGATCACAAGGTCACTGCGGGATATTTTGGCATTGAGCATGGCGCTGTAAATTTCAGGAAGAGTCTGGAAGCTTTTTGTAGGCTCACCATGGGGAAGGACGAGGGAATGACATTCATAGCCGCAGGAGTCCAGAGAGGAGATGAGAGTTTCGCCATACAGGGGGAAAACATTGTCATCAGATATGACCATGATTTTTTCCCCGCTGAAAGACTCGGATATATGCTTTCCTGCTCTGGCGAGAATACCGTTTTCTATATAGATAGGATAACTGTTTTTTTCTAAATTAACTGTCAATTTCATGAGTTGTATCTCCTTTACAGATAAGTTTAGTAAAAGGGGTCAGACCCCTCTTGCTAAGGGTCTG
>USKR01000221.1 GCA_900555215.1 uncultured Ruminococcus sp. | reverse complement strand
GGTGCTCGTGATGGAGGCGGGAAGGAAGAGCGGATCTCTGATCACAGTGGATATGGCGCTGGAACAGGGGCGTGACGTATATGCGCTGCCGGGACCTGTAAACAGTTCCCTGAGCGACGGCTGCAACCGCCTGATCCGTCAGGGCGCGGGTATCCTTTTGTCCCCGGAAGACCTGGCGGAGGAATGGGGACTGGATGGGAATGCCCTGCGCCCGGCAGGGACTGCGCCGGGCAAAAAGGCGGGGAAAAATGAAAAAGAGCTTGAAACAGAAGAAAAATTGGTGTATAGTTGTCTCGGTTTGTATCCCAAGGGCGTAGATCAGGTGGCGGCGGAGACGAAGCTGGACATCAAGTCCGTGATGGAGCTGCTGGTCACTCTGGAATTAGAGGGATACATCAGAGAAATATCAAAAAATCAGTATATTATAGCCCGGTATTGACGGAGGATTTAGATTTATGGCACATTATCTGGTTATCGTGGAGTCTCCTGCGAAAGTGAAGACGATCAAAAAGTTCCTGGGAAGCAGCTATACGGTTGCCGCGTCGCAGGGACATGTGCGCGATCTGCCGAAAAGCTCGCTGGGAATCGATATAGAGCACGATTACGAACCAAAATACATCACGATACGCGGGAAAGGGGATATCCTCGCGGCGCTGAGGAAGGAAGTCAAAAAGTCGGACAAAGTCTTTCTCGCGACCGACCCTGACCGGGAAGGAGAGGCTATTTCCTGGCATCTTGCGGCTGCATTGAAGCTGGATAAGAAAAAAATGCGCCGGATCACATTCAATGAGATCACAAAGAATGCAGTGAAAGCATCTCTGAAAGCAGCGAGAGATATCGACATGAATCTGGTGGATGCCCAGCAGGCAAGACGTATCCTTGACCGTATGGTCGGATACCGTATCAGTCCACTGCTCTGGGCAAAGGTAAAGCGGGGATTAAGCGCCGGCCGTGTGCAGTCGGTTGCCCTTCGCCTGGTGGCGGACCGTGAGGATGAGATCAATGCATTTATCCCCGAAGAATACTGGACTCTTGACGCAGTGCTGAAGATTAAAGGGGAGAAACGGCCGCTTACGGCAAAATTCTATGGTACAGACAGGAAAAAAATGACCATTCATTCTGAAACAGAATTGAATGAGATTTTAAAGCAGGTAGAGAATGCGGAATATAAGATCACGGATATCAAAACCAGTGAGCGTATCCGCAAGGCTCCATTGCCGTTTACCACCAGCACGCTTCAGCAGGAGGCGGCAAAAGCGCTGAATTTCGGCACGCAGAAGACAATGCGTATCGCGCAGCAGCTTTATGAAGGAGTGGATATCAAAGGAAACGGAACAGTAGGTGTGATCACATACCTGCGTACAGACTCCACCAGGATCGCGGATGAGGCGGATGCTTCAGCAAGAGAATACATTTCTTCTGTGTATGGGAAAGAATATGCGGCGGCAGGACAGGAGTCGAAGGATGACGGTAAGAAGATCCAGGATGCGCACGAGGCGATTCGTCCTACAGATATCAGCAGGACTCCGGCTTCTTTGAAGGAATCCTTGACGCGGGATCAGTTCCGTTTATATCAGCTTATCTGGAAGAGGTTCGCCGCGAGCCGTATGACTCCGGCCCGCTATGAATCAACATCCGTAAAGATCGGAGCGGGCGGCTTCTGTTTTACAGTAGCAGCGTCTAAGCTGTTGTTTGAAGGCTTTCGTTCGGTATATACTGAGGCGGATGAGGAGAAGGAAGAGAGCAATGTGCTTGCAGGAGGGCTGAGCATGGATTCCGTTCTCACAAAAGAGAGCCTTGAGCCGAAACAGCACTTTACACAGCCGCCGGCACATTATACTGAGGCGAGCCTGGTAAAGGCGATGGAAGAGCTCGGAATCGGGCGGCCCAGTACGTATGCCCCCACGATTTCTATAATCCTGGGGCGCCGTTACGTGACAAAAGAGGCAAAGAATCTTTATATTACAGAGATCGGCGAAGTCGTCAACAATATAATGAAACAGTCTTTCCCGAGTATTGTGGATGTCAACTTTACAGCTAACATGGAAGGGCTCCTCGATATGGTCGAGGAAGGCAAGGTCGAATGGAAGGAGATTATCCGTAATTTCTATCCGGATCTGGATGAGGCGGTAAAGAAGGCGGAGAAAGAGCTGGAGAGTGTAAAAATCGAGGATGAAGTGACAGATGTAATTTGCGAGGAATGCGGAAGAAACATGGTCATTAAATATGGTCCTCATGGGAAGTTCCTTGCCTGTCCTGGCTTTCCGGAATGCCGCAATACCAAACCATATCTGGAGAAGATCGGTGTCCCCTGCCCTGTCTGTGGAAAGGATGTGGTCGTCCGCAAAACCAAGAAAGGAAGGCGGTATTACGGATGCGAGGATAACCCGGAGTGCGAATTCATGTCCTGGCAGAAGCCGTCTACAGAAAAATGTCCGGAATGCGGGGGCTATATGGTGGAGAAAGGTAATAAGCTTGTCTGCGCCAATGAAAAATGCGGGTATGTGGCAAGTATTGACCGTAAAAAAGAATAAAACAATAGTGAAATTGTATTGCTATTCTGAAAACTGTGTGATAGCATAGATGTGTATATTACTATAAAAGAATTTGTATATACAATTACATGTTGATAAATGATATTCGGAGGAAATAATGAGCGTACAACTATTAGACAAAACAAGAAAGATCAATAAGCTGCTTCATAACAACAATTCGAGCAAGGTGGTATTCAACGATATCTGTGCAGTCCTCACTGAGATACTTGATTCTAATGTGCTGGTAGTCAGCAGAAAAGGGAAAATACTCGGTGTGAGTAAATGCCCGGCTGTCAGGGAGATTCATGAACTGATCACGGAATCCGTCGGCTCCCATATTGATTCCATGCTCAATGAGCGGCTTCTGAGCATTCTCTCCACTAAAGAGAATGTAAACCTTGAGACGCTCGGTTTTTCTGCGGATGCAGTCCGGGGATGCCAGGCGATCGTCACTCCGATAGACATTGCAGGAGAGAGGCTTGGAACATTGTTTATCTATAAACAGGATTCCACGTATTCGATTGATGATATTATCCTCAGCGAGTATGGAACCGCAGTTGTCGGACTTGAGATGCTCCGCTCGGTGAATGAGGAAAACGCAGAAGAGACACGAAAAGAGCATATTGTACAGTCTGCGATCAGCACACTGTCCTTCTCAGAGCTGGAGGCGATCATACATATTTTTGATGAGCTTGGCGGAACAGAAGGAATCCTGGTGGCCAGCAAGGTGGCAGACCGCGTGGGTATTACACGTTCGGTTATTGTCAACGCACTGCGCAAATTTGAGAGCGCGGGCGTGATCGAGTCCCGTTCTTCCGGAATGAAGGGGACTTATATCAAAGTCTTAAATGATTATGTGTTCACAGAGCT
>USKR01000220.1 GCA_900555215.1 uncultured Ruminococcus sp. | reverse complement strand
CCTGGTATGTATCCTCCACAGGCTCCAGCGCCACGTCCTTCGCGCGCATCATGGCGCGGACTTCACTGTAAGTCAGCACATAGTCTGCATTTCCCTCGATCTTCTGATCCACTACCTCAGATTTTTTTGCAAGGCATGGTCCGATAAACACAGTCACAGCCTCCGGGTCTTTTGCCTTGATCAAGCGGGATACCGCGCACATCGGAGAAACCGTCGTTGAAATCGCGCCGCTCAGTTCCGGGAAGTGTCTGCGCACCATGTTTACAAAGCCCGGACAGCAGGATGTCACTTTTTTCTCACCTTTTTCGTGAGCCTCTCTCCACTCTTCCGCCTCATACTTCGCTGTAAGGTCTCCGCCGAGTCCCACCTCTACAAACTCAGTGAATCCAAGCTCAAGCATTGCCTTTCTCCAGCTTGCCATAGTAATCTCCTCACCGAACTGTCCTTCTGTCGCGGGAGCAAGCATCGCATATACTTTTTTACCGGACTTCAGAGCTTTGATCACATCCACGATCCATGTCTTTGAACCGATCGCACCGAACGGACAGCTGTGGATACATTTTCCGCAGCGGATACATTTTTCCTCATCGATAATAGAAATACCATACTCATCATAAGAGATCGCATCAACCGGACAGCTGAATTTGCACGGTCTTTTCAGGTAAGCGATGGCATTGTACGGACAGGCGTCAGCGCACTTGCCGCACTCTTTACATTTTGCCGGATCAATATGGGTGCGTGTGCGCCCCGGCTCGATCGCGCCGAATTTACAGGCATTGATACAAGCCTTTCCTATACAGTTCTGGCAGTTCTCCGTAACTATGTAACTGGAGATCGGACAGTCCTCACAAGCTGAGCTGATAACCTGGATCACATTTCCGTCATCAGTGATCCCAGGTGCTTTTCCTTCCGCGAGGCGCACTCTCTGCCTGATAATCTCCCGTTCCTTATAGATACAGCAGCGGAACTGAGCTGTCGGACCCGGTATAAGCTTCAGCGGGATCTCATCCTTTCTCTCTTCCAGTTCTCCGGCAAATGCCAGTCTTGCCACTGCCTCCAGGACATCATGTTTGATCTTGATTACGTTTGCGTCTGCGTACCTCACAATTTTCCCTCCTAACAATCTACCTCTCTCTTGAAGAGCATGCCTGAGCGCATGTCTTCCCTGCCATTAATGATACCATGTATGCGGCAAATTTCCCAGATATATTTTTAACAATCCCCTGTATTATTTTAAGAACAATACAGGGGATCACATGCTGTATATTTATGCATTTTCAGAGAACTCTGTCCTGCGCTCAGATGCCGAACACTTCCTGGGCATAATGGACAGACTGCATGGCATCTTTTCCGTAGAAATCCGCTCCGATCATATCCGCATATTCCTGATTGAGCACTGCTCCTCCGACCATGACGCGACATTCCGGAGCCTTTTCCCTCAGCTGACGGATCGTCTCCTCCATGCTGACAACTGTCGTTGTCATAAGAGCGCTCAGTCCTGCAAGCGGCGCCTTTTTTTCCAGCACTGTATCCACGATTTTTTCGGGCGGGACATCCTTTCCCAGATCGATCACGTCAAAACTGTAATTTTCCAGCAGTACTTTCACGATATTCTTTCCGATATCATGGATATCTCCTTTGACTGTCGCGATAACAATCGTTCCTTTCTTTTCCTGTACCTCCCCGCTTTTATCCATCTTTTCTTTCAGGACGGCAAACGCGCTCTTTGCGGCTTCTGCGCTCATGAGGAGCTGAGGAAGGAAAACTGTTCCCTTTTCAAATCCGTCCCCCACCCTGTTCAGCGCAGGGATCAATTCTTCATTGATGATATCCAGAGGCGCTTTTTCCTCTGTCAGCCGTACAGTAATGGTATGCGCGTCATCTTTCAGTCCTTTTTCGATCGCCGCGGCAAGGTGCATTCCCGGAGTGTTCCCCCCCGGTCCGTGAGCCGGCGTCCCCGGTTTCCCAGCGGGAACACCGGCGGGGGCATTACTGTATCTGCTGATGTATCGTTCGCAGTTGGGATCAAAATCCATCAGTGCGTGATAGGCATACCATGCTTTCATCATATCCTCGGAAGACGGGTTAATGATTCCCGCACTCAGTCCGTTCATCATAGCCATTGTATAGAAGGCGGAGTTAATGACAGGTCGGCTCGGAAGTCCAAAGGAAATATTGGATACTCCAAGTACAGTGTTCACCTTCACCTCGTCCCGCAGACGACGCAGCGTTTCCAGCGTCACCTTTGCCCCTTCCGGCTCGGAACTGATCGTCATGGCAAGCGCATCGATCACAATATCTTTCTTTTTGATCCCGTACTTCGCTGCCTCTTTTATGATTTTCTCCGCGATTCGTACTCTGCCGTCCGCGTCAGCCGGTATTCCTTCTTCATCCAGCGTAAGCCCGATGACTACGCCTCCGTATTTGCGGATAAGAGGAAATACGCTGTCCATAGACTCCTGCTTCCCGCTGACAGAATTAACCATTGCCTTTCCGTTATATATGCGCAGCGCCCGCTCCATTGCCTGAATATCCACTGTGTCGATCTGGAGCGGCAGATTGACCACGCTCTGAATCTCCTGCACCGCTTCTTCCATAAGCGCCGGTTCATCGATATCCGGAAGTCCAACATTTACATCCAGGATATGCGCCCCGTTATCCTGCTGTGTGATTGCTTCTCTCAGGATATAATCCATGTCGTGCTCTTTGAGAGCCTGCTTAAAACGTTTTTTTCCCGTCGGATTGATCCTCTCCCCGATAATCTTAGACCCGTATCTCTCCTCTGATCTGTTTCCGAGAAATACACTCTTCCCGTAGGATGATACAACTGTATATTCCTTCTCTGTGACCGGAAGAGGCCGCAGCCCTTGGCAGGCATCCTTCATTGCACGAATATGCTCCGGCGTAGTGCCGCAGCAGCCTCCGATTACATATGCCCCCATCTCAGCGATCTGCTTCATTAAATGTGCAAATTCCTCCGGCACCACATCATAACATGTCCTCCCATCTCTCTGCTGAGGGAGACCGGCGTTAGGCTTCACGATCACTGGCAGTGAAGAATATCGGAGCATCTCCTCAAGCACAGGGAGCATCTGCTCCGGCCCCATACCGCAGTTGATCCCCAGTGCATCCACCCGGAGTCCTTCCAGAAGGGCAACAACAGACGGGACGTCTGCTCCTGTAAGGAGCTTGCGCCTCTCATCAAAAATAGCCGTGGCAAATACAGGAAGCGAAGTGTTTTCCTTCGCCGCGAGCACGGCTGCCTTCAGCTCGTAAGTATCGCTCATGGTCTCAATATGGATGAGGTCTGCACCCGCCTTTTCTGCTATGACCATAACTTCCCTGAAAGCTTCGTATGCAGTCTCAAAATCCAGATCCCCCATCGGTTTTAAAAGCTTCCCCGTAGG
>USKR01000219.1 GCA_900555215.1 uncultured Ruminococcus sp. | reverse complement strand
ACAGACGGAAGAAGAGGACTGATAATGTGAAAAGTCTGAATGAAGATTTAAAGACGGGAAATTTCAAACAGATCTATCTGTTGTGCGGGGAGGAGGCGTACCTGAAGAAGCAGTACAAGGAACGCTTTATCAGGGCGATGCTCCCCGAAGGCGATACGATGAACTATGCGTACTACGAGGGAAAGAATACAGATGTCAAAGAGGTTATAGATCTGGCGGAGACGCTGCCGTTTTTCTCGGAGCGCAGACTGATCGTATTTGAAAATACCGGATTTTTCAAAAATTCCGGCGCGGATATGGCAGATTATATCAGCGGAGGGCTGCCCGAAACTACGTATTTCATTTTTATTGAAAACGAAGTGGACAAACGCAGCAAGCTGTATAAGGCAGTAAAGGCAAAGGGGTATATCGCGGAGCTGGGCGTACAGGATGAGAACACACTCCGGCGATGGGTCCAGAGCCTTGTAAAAAAAGAACATAAGACTATGGAACCGGCGGATATCGCGTACTTTTTAAATAAAGTGGGTACGGATATGGAGAATATCATCAGGGAAATGGAAAAACTGACGTGTTATGCCATTGACAGAGATGCCCTTACAAGGCAGGATGTGGACGCCGTATGCGTCACCCAGATCACAAGCCATATCTTTGAGATGGTCAACGCGGTCGCGGACAAGAATCAGAGGAAAGCGCTGGACCTGTATTATGAACTGCTCGCTCTGAAAGAGCCGCCTATGCGGATCCTTTTTCTTCTGACCAGGGAGTACCGGATCCTTTTCCATGTGAAGGCTCTTTTAAAACAGGGATACGGGAGAAAGGAGATCGCTTCAAAAGCAGGGCTCCATCCTTTTGCTGCGGGGAGATATATGGATCAGGCGAAACGGTTCCACTCAAAAGAATTAAGGGCAGCTATGGAAGAAGGAGCGGATATCGAGCAGCGGGTCAAAACGGGACTTCTGACAGATCATCTTGCGGTGGAGCTTTTCCTTGTGAAGCACTCCGCGCACTGAACCGGAATTGGAGGAAAGAAAGTGTCAGTTATAGATCAGAGTAAGATAAGGAATTTTTGTATTATTGCGCATATCGATCACGGGAAATCCACCCTGGCGGACCGGATCATCGAGATGACCGGGCTTCTGACCAGCCGGGAGATGCAGTCCCAGGTGTTGGACAATATGGATCTGGAAAGGGAAAGAGGCATTACGATCAAAGCCCAGGCAGTCCGGACGGTGTATAAGGCGGACGACGGGGAGGAGTATATCTTCAATCTCATCGATACCCCGGGACATGTGGACTTTAACTATGAAGTCTCCAGAAGCCTTGCCGCCTGCGACGGAGCGATCCTCGTGGTGGACGCGGCGCAGGGGGTGGAGGCGCAGACGCTGGCGAATGTGTACCTGGCGCTGGACCATGACCTGGACGTGATGCCCGTGATCAATAAGATCGACCTGCCGAGCGCGGATCCCGAACGGGTCAAGGAAGAGATTGAGGATGTCATTGGCATTGAAGCGGACGACGCTCCGCTCATTTCTGCGAAGACCGGACAGAATGTCCATGAAGTGCTGGAGCAGATCGTGAAGAAGATCCCCGCACCGGAAGGAGATCCGGAAGCCCCGCTCCAGGCGCTGATCTTTGATTCCAAGTACGACTCCTATAAAGGCGTGATCGTATTCTGCCGGATCAAGCAGGGAACTGTGCGGAAAGGAACCCCTATCCTCATGATGGCCACCGGGGCAAAGGCAGAGGTCGTGGAGGTCGGCACATTCGGGGCAGGGCAGTTCATCCCCTGCGAGGAACTGGATGCCGGGATGGTCGGCTACATCACGGCGAGCCTGAAGAATGTAAAAGAAACCAGGGTGGGCGATACGATCACCAACGCCCAGGATCCGTGCGCGGAGCCTCTCCCCGGGTATAAGAAGGTCAACCCCATGGTGTACTGCGGGCTTTACCCCGCGGACGGAGCGAAGTATCCGGACCTGAGAGATGCACTTGAAAAGCTTCAGCTCAATGATGCTGCCCTGCAGTTCGAGGCAGAGACATCTGTTGCCCTGGGATTCGGATTCCGTTGCGGGTTCCTGGGGCTCCTTCATCTGGAAATCATCCAGGAGAGGCTGGAGAGAGAGTACAATCTGGATCTTGTGACTACCGCGCCAAGCGTTATTTATAAGATCCACAAGACAAACGGAGAAGTTATTGACCTGACGAATCCGACAAATATGCCGGATCCGGCGGAGATCGATTATATGGAAGAGCCTATGGTCAAGGCAGAGATCATGGTGACCTCTGAGTACATCGGCGCGATCATGGATCTGTGCCAGGAGCGGCGCGGGATCTACCAGGGCATGGAGTATATCGAAGAGAAGCGCGCGGTCCTCAACTACCATCTCCCGCTCAATGAGATCATCTATGATTTCTTTGACGCGTTGAAATCAAGGTCCAGAGGTTATGCGTCTTTTGATTATGAGATGATGGGATACCAGCGCTCCGAGCTTGTGAAGCTGGACATCCTGATCAATAAAGAAGAAGTGGACGCCCTGTCCTTTATCGTATTTGCGGGAAGCGCGTACGAGAGGGGAAGGAAGATGTGCGAGAAGCTCAAAGCAGAAATCCCGAGACAGCTCTTCGAAATCCCGATCCAGGCGGCGATCGGAAGCAAGATCATTGCCCGCGAGACTGTGAAAGCAATGAGAAAGGATGTACTGGCGAAGTGCTACGGAGGCGATATTTCCCGTAAGAAGAAGCTGCTTGAAAAGCAGAAAGAAGGAAAGAAACGTATGCGCCAGGTAGGTAATGTGGAAATCCCGCAGAAGGCATTCATGAGCGTGCTGAAACTGGACGATGACTGATGCGGGAACGTATCTGTATAAAAGGAGCAGTATCGTGAAAAAGGAATTGGAATTGTATGTGCATATCCCGTTTTGCGTGAAAAAATGCGCGTACTGTGATTTTCTCTCCGGACCGGCGGGGGAGGCGGAGAAGGCAGCCTACACAGAGGCGCTTCTCCGGGAAATAGAAAACCGGAAAGAAGCTTACAGCGGTTACCGTATCAGCACGGTATTTCTGGGCGGAGGGACTCCTTCTGTATTGACAGGGGAGGACACCGCCCTGATTTTTTCGTCTCTGCGGGAAAATTTTGATATCAGCGGAGAGGCAGAGATCACAATGGAGGTTAACCCCGGCACTGTAACCAAGGACAAAGCTCATGCATGGAGGCAATGCGGCATTAACAGGCTGAGCATCGGGCTTCAGTCGGCGGATGACAGAGAGCTTAAGATGCTGGGAAGGATCCACACTTTAGAGAACTTTCGGGATACATGGGAACTTGTCAGAAGAGCCGGATTCCGAAATATCAATATAGACCTGATCTCTGCCATACCGGGACAGACAGAGGAAAGCTGGGAACGCACCCTC
>USKR01000218.1 GCA_900555215.1 uncultured Ruminococcus sp. | reverse complement strand
GATCCTTTTTATAAAGAGCTGGCTTTCATCATCCGGATATTTGAAGATAATGATATCGAACCGTTTGGGGTCGCTGAATTTGTATGCAAGCCGGTTCCCGAATACCCTGTCGCCTGTCATGATCGTGTTTTCCATTGATCCGGAAGGGATCTGTGCGTTTACGATCACAAAGGTATCGATCAGAAACGCGAGAATGACTGCGCCGATGATGACCAGCACCCACTGGAACAGTTCCTTTCCGATTGAAGTTTTTTCTTCTGAGTCAGCCTGTATATCCTGTTTATGTGCCATAGGAATTCATCCTTTCGTATCAATAAATGTAGGGTCAGCATACAGAAGATCCTGTATGCTGACCCTGCTATTATAACAAATGTTGCGGGAAATGTACATGCACAAGTATCATTCCACTCTGATATTCTGCTGTGATGCTGCCGCCCATCTGTTCTGTCAATGCCCTGGCAATGGAAAGTCCCAGTCCTGTAGAACCGGAGGAGGCAGTCTCTACTGTATAGAAGCGGTCGAAGAGGCGTCCGACCTGTATCTCATCCAGTTTATCCGAGTGATTGGCAAATGTGATCATTCCGTTTTCATCGAGAGTGATCTCCAGGTCTCCGTCGCTGTACTTGACCGCGTTGCTGATAATGTTGCCGAAGATGCGTGACAATGCATTGCGGTTGAGCATTCTTTTTACTTTTACATCCGGCATGTTGATAGAAGGAGAAATACGGCTCTCTTTCAGTGCGGTGTACAATGCGGATATGCTTTCTTCTAAAGCATTGTTCAGGATTACCGGTTCGCTTGGTGTGCCATTTGAGACAGAGGTAAATACAGAATAGCGGAACAGCTCTTCTGTGAGCTGTTTCATGATCTCCGTGCGCCCCCGGATGATCTTCAGATACCTTTTTGAGTTTTCGCTCTGGTTTTCTTTATCCAGCATATCCAGATAGCCGCAGACCGCAGTAAGGGGCGTCCTCAGGTCATGGGAAATATTTGTAACAGCATTTTTCAGTTCAGTGTCACCCTGCTGATATCGCAGTCTGTCATTTTGAAGCTTTTTTAGTTCTTTATTTATTATATTAGCAAGCTTTTTCATGCTTTTATCCCTGCTGGAAAGATCGATCAGAACATTAGTGTCAGATGCCGCTCTGTCAGAAAAATCAGGATTGTATTCATATCTGTCTGCCTCCGTTAACATGTTAATTCATCAGCCGCCAAAAGCGGGTTGTATCTATTGTAGTAGGAAGCACAGAGAAATTCAAGAAAACATGGAAAGATAGTTAAATGTATAAAAGCCTCAAATATCCATATTAGTAAAATGGATAAAATGTGGGTTTTTAAAATGGTTAAAATGGTTGAAAAGTGGATAAAAATATGCTATTCTCGTTTTAAGAAGAAAACGGAAACTCATTGGAAGGAGGAGAAATGGAATGACAATCAGGGAAATGCAGGAACGAAAAAAAGAACTGGGATATACTTACGCACAGATCGCAGAGTTGTCCGGCGTTCCTGTCGGAACCGTGCAGAAAGTCCTGGGCGGGATCACTCTGACTCCCAGATACGAGACTCTCATGGCGCTGGAAAAAGTACTTGGCAGCGACACAACCGAAGGTCAGACCGGACTGCTCCGGGAAGCACAAGGCGTATACGGGATAAAGCGGCAGGGAATGTATGACCTGGATGATTACTATGCCCTTCCTGAAGATGTCAGGGCTGAGCTGATCGATGGTGTGATTTATGATATGACTGCGCCGACATCGGTCCATCAGATTATAGGCGGAAATATTTACAGTAAACTGCTTCAGCATGTGCTGGGGAAGGGCGGAAAATGTATCCCTATGATCTCGCCTCTTGATGTTCAGCTGGACTGCGATAATAAGACAATGGTCCAGCCGGATGTGGTTATTGTATGCGACAGGGATAAAATTATTGAACACTGTGTGTACGGTGCCCCGGACTTCATAATAGAGGTACTCTCAAAGTCAACAAAGAAGAAGGATTCTGTCATCAAACTGAATAAGTATCTGAATGCGGGCGTGAGAGAGTATTGGATGATCGATCCTGTGAAAAAAACTGTCATTGTCTATGATTTTGAGCACGACGAATATCCGGTGCTCTACGGGTTCGATGCGAAGGTTCCTGTAGGGATATGGGACGGTGATCTGGAAATAGACTTTGCAGAGGTATATGAACAGGTACGATTTCTATATGAAAGGAAAAAGTAGCAAAGACACAGAATTTTCACCTTTGTGAATGAAAAATAAACAATTCTAAAATAAGTGATAAAATCACTGACAAGTCTGAATACTTTTGATAAAATCCACATTGTAACATACAGAAGTGATTTTTTCAGGAGGAAAATAATGACAATGGAAGTTTATTATAAAATGATCAATACCGGAGCGGGTAAAAAACTGAAAGAGATCTTAAACGGTCTCCTTCCGGGGCTTATCCCGGAACCGGTCCCGGTAAGAGTGCCGGTCAGGAAACCGGAACAGAGAGAAAACCGCCGTTGACGCAGCAGCCTGCAAGATGCAGATACGGGATATAAAAATACATAAGTTAATGAAGGGGAAAATAAGTATGCTGATAAGATAAGAATAGGGGGAGAATAATGTTTCACACAAAATACAGAATCTGGTCTGCGGCCGTATTGATTTATCTGGCGGCTGCATTAACTGCCTGCGGCTCGACCGATGGAACATGGACAGGCAGAACAGGGGAGGCAGGTCCTGATGTTCGTGCAGAGTCCGTGGATACAATTGCGGAAGTTCCGGAATATGCGGACATTCCCTATGTAGAGATCAATGACAATGAACCGGAATTCACAGAGGCAGAACTGACTACCATATCTTATGAGAATTACAGTGAGCTCGATTCTCTTGGGAGATGCGGAGTCGCTGAGGCGTGTATCGGCGAGGATCTGATGCCTGACGAAGAAAGGGAAGACATCAGTGAGGTGAAACCTACCGGATGGGAGAACAGAGAATATGATATTGTGGATGGCGGTTATGTATATAACCGCTGTCATCTTATCGGTTTTCAGCTATCCGGAGAAAATGCCAATGAAGAGAATCTCATTACCGGAACAAGGTACATGAATACTGAAGGTATGCTGCCGTTTGAAAATATGGTCGCAGAGTATGTGCAGGAAACGGACAATCATGTAATGTACCGCGTCACCCCGGTGTTTGAGGGAAATGACCTGGTGGCATCGGGCGTACAGATGGAAGCAGAGTCCGTTGAGGATGATGGAGAGGGCATCTGTTTTAACATATATGTTTATAATGTGCAGCCGGAAATTATCATCGATTACTCAACAGGCGCAAACTGGGCGGTTACAGAAGAGGGCGGGGAAGCCGGCAGAGAGGCGCCAGACAGCGGGTCTGCTGACAGCCGGAAATCCGAAGATACCCAAGAGCAGACGTATATAT
>USKR01000217.1 GCA_900555215.1 uncultured Ruminococcus sp. | reverse complement strand
AGCAGATCGTTGAACTTTGTGTCTCCCCTGTATCCTTCCGGGCTTAAGGAACTATTGTTTATCTCCAGAAGAACATGATGTTCCATCGCTGCCTTAAAAAGCCTGAAATAATCAACAGGAAATTTTGTGTAATCGCAGTGCCCGATAATGGTCACGCAGGGGTTTCTCATAGCGTTGATATAAGCATCAGTATTTTCATCCTCTGTGCCTGGTTTTATGGCCGGCTTATGCATGCTGGCGATCACATAGTCCAGATGTCCGAGCACACTGTCATCCAGATCCAGATGCCCTTTTCGGTCAATGATATTGGCTTCCGCCCCGTAAAGCATGCGCACGCCCAGGCGCTCCTTCTGTGCGTATGCGAGATTGCGGAAATAGGAAACCCGGCCCCCGCCCAGCGTGGCGGGACCGTGATCGGATATGCCAAGCATTTTCAGGTTTTTTGCCGCCGCCGCTTTTGCCATATCTGTGATCGTTGCGGCGGAGCCATGTCCGCTGGCAATCGTATGAGTGTGGATGTCAAATTCATACCGTTCGAGTGGCGAGGAAGAGACTTCTTCTGTATGGCAGCCGTGAAAGATACTATCCGGATGATGCTGTATCGCCATAAAACAAACCCTTCCTTTCTATGCAGCCTCCCGAAAGGGAGAAATGAATCAGGTGCAGAATTTCTGCACTATTTTTAGTATGGAACATTTCCGAAATAATGTCAATGTAAAAAAGTGCAGAACAAATAGAAAACAACATTAAAAATCTTGGGTTGTGTTGGGATGAGGAGTATAAAAAAATCGTATTTTCTCTATGCGAAACAGAGCAGACATGGTATAATAATAGAAGCAGTTCCGGCGGGCAGGAGCAGAGGCGTAAGGGAGGCGCTGCCCCGGGCTCCGGGCGGGAGAGAATATACCGGCACAAAACCAGCGGTTCAACGATGAATCTCACTAAAAACCAACATCGAAATCAGTTGACTATTGTGGGATTGTGTGGTAATATTCAAGCAGAAACAACACAAAACAAAATGTTTTGTAGAATCCAAGGAGGAGAAAAGATGCAAAACGAATACGAAATCAAAAAAGAAATGTGTGAAATCGGTAAGCGCGTATACAACCGCGGAATGGTTGCTGCAAATGACGGTAACTTTTCAGTAAAGCTTAACGACCATGAGTTTTTATGCACGCCGACAGGAGTCAGCAAAGGATTTATGACACCGGAGTACATCTGCAAGGTTGACGAGAACGGGAATGTGCTCCAGGCAAACAAAGGCTTCAGACCTTCTTCAGAGATCAAGATGCACATGCGTGTATATCAGAAGAGACCGGATGTGAAATCCGTTGTACATGCTCATCCGCTGTATGCTACAACATTTGCTATCGCGGGCATCCCGCTGACACAGCCGATCATGCCGGAAGCAGTTATCGCTCTCGGATGCGTGCCGATCACTCCTTACGGAACACCAGGGACAATGGAAATCCCGGACGCAGTTGAGCCGTACCTTGAGCACTTCGATGCAGTTCTGCTTGAGAACCACGGCGCGCTGACATATTCTGACAGCCTTCTCGCTGCATATATGAAGATGGAGTCCGTAGAGTTCTACGCACAGCTGTTATGGCAGACGATGCAGGTGGGCGGACCGCAGGAGTTCAGCCCGGAGCAGGTTGAGACACTGTACGAGGTAAGAAGGAAAATGGGACTTCCGGGAAAACATCCGGCTAATCTTTGCCCGAACGCAAAAGCAGGAAAGCCGAGCTGCCATACATGCGGCGGAAGCTGCGCGGCTAAGGCGGCACCGGCAGCAGAAGGGACAGACGCTGACCTGATCGCATCCATCACAAAGAAAGTTATGGAACAGCTGGGAATGTAAGAACAACAAAGTGAGGCAGAGCTATGAACGAACAGGACATCACCAATGCGGTGAGAGCTGTGCTTGACCAGATGAAAGATACAGCTCCCGCACAGGAGAAAAAGCATGTCTGTAAATGTAAAAAGCATGCGATGACTCTGGTACTTGCCAATGCCCTGATCGAAAGAGTAAAGGCAAAGGCAGCCGAGATGGGCGTTAACATTGTCGCTGCTGTCTCGGACAAGGCCGGCAGGCCCGTATCCGTCCAGTGCATGGACGATGCGTACATAGCAAGCTTTGACATTGCAATCAACAAGACCTATACTTCCGCGAGCCTCAAGATGTCTACAGCGCAGCTTGCAGAGTTAAGCCAGCCGGGACAGGATCTTTACGGCATTCAGTTTACGAATAACGGAAAGATCGTGATCTTCGGCGGAGGAGAAGTGCTGGAAGCTGACGGACATATCGTCGGGGCACTCGGAGTGAGCGGCGGGTCAGCGGCAGAAGATACCGCCATCGCGGCTTACGGGAAGTCAGTCTTTAAGGAGGTATTAGAGTGTCTGTAAATGAACAGATGGTTCAGGACATTGTGCAGGAGGTCGTGGCAAAGATGCAGATCGCTGCTGATGTATCCGGAAACAGGGGCGTGTTCTCGGATATGAACGAAGCGATCGAGGCAGCAAAGAAGTCACAGAAGATCGTTGCAAGGATGTCTTTGGACCACAGGGAAAAGGTAATCTCCAATATCCGCAAAAAGATTCTGGAGAATGCAGAGATTCTGGCACGCATGGGTGTGCAGGAAACTGGCATGGGAAATGTCGGCCACAAGATCCTGAAACACCAGCTCGTTGCTGAAAAGACTCCGGGAACGGAAGATATCACGACGACAGCGTGGTCAGGAGACAGAGGGCTTACCCTCATTGAGATGGGACCGTTCGGAGTCATCGGAGCGATCACACCGTGTACGAACCCGAGCGAGACAGTCCTCTGCAACACGATCGGAATGTTTGCAGGCGGGAACACAGTTGTGTTTAATCCCCATCCGGCAGCGATCAAGACTTCGATCTACGCGATCAACCTCTTGAATGAGGCGTCCGTAGAGGCGGGAGGTCCGGACAACATCGCGTGCACGGTTGAACACCCGACGCTTGAGACAAGCAATATCATGATGAAACATAAAGCAATCCAGCTTATCGCGGCAACCGGAGGCCCGGGAGTCGTGACAGCGGTACTCTCTTCAGGACGCAGAGGTATCGGAGCAGGCGCGGGAAATCCGCCCGCACTGGTAGATGAGACGGCAGACCTGAGAAAGGCGGCAGAGGATATCGTAAACGGATGTACCTTTGACAATAACCTTCCGTGTATCGCAGAAAAAGAGATCGTGGCAGTGGATTCCGTAGTTGATGAACTGATGAATTACATGGTCAACGAGCAGGGCTGCTACCTCGCGTCCAAGGAAGAGCAGGACGCTCTTACAGCGGTAGTCCTCAAGGACGGAAAGCTGAACAGAAAATGTGTGGGCCGCGACGCGAAAACTCTTCTGGGAATGATCGGCGTGACAGTGCCGGACAATATCAGGTGTATTACATTTGAA
>USKR01000216.1 GCA_900555215.1 uncultured Ruminococcus sp. | reverse complement strand
AACAGAAAAGGATAGCATGTATGAACTGTCCGCAAAAAATGACCGACTGAAGAAGCACAGGAGGTAAACATGAAAATAGGTTGCGTAAAAGAAATCAAAAAGCAGGAGTACCGTGTCGGCATGACCCCGGATAATGTCAGGAGCTATGTGAATGCCGGACATACGGTATATATTGAGGCCGGGGCCGGAGAGGGATCCGGTTTTGAGGACAGCGAGTACAGCGCAGCGGGCGCGCTGCTGTGCGCAGGTCCGGAGGAAGTGTGGGAAAAGTCTGATATGGTCATAAAAGTCAAAGAACCTCTCCCGGAAGAATATGGATATTTCAGGGAAGGGCTTGTTTTATACACATATTTCCATCTGGCGGCAGACGAGAAGCTTACGGACGCGCTTCTCGCCGCAGGAGTCAAGAGCGTGGCTTACGAGACTCTGATCGAGAAGAACGGGTCAATCCCGCTGCTTGCCCCGATGAGTCAGATCGCAGGGCGCCTCAGCATCCAGGAAGGGGCGAAATACCTTGAGAAGCCGTTCGGAGGCAGGGGAGTCCTTCTTTCGGGAGTGCCGGGCACGCCGAAGGCAAAGGTTGTGATCCTGGGCGCCGGGAGCGTAGGGACAAACGCATGCAGGACTGCAGTCGGCATGGGCGCGGATGTGACAATACTGGACGTGAACCTGGAACGGCTTGCTTATCTTGATGATATTTTCGGGGCAAGGCTACAGACACTGTACAGCACGGACGCTGCCATAGAAAAAGAAGTATCTGACGCAGATCTTGTGGTAGGCGCAGTGCTTATTCCGGGAAAATCAGCACCCAGGCTCATGAAAAAGGAATATCTGAAAAATATGAAACCGGGAAGCGTGATCGTGGATGTGGCTGTGGATCAGGGCGGCTGCTGCGAGACGACAAAAGCAACTTATCATGATGATCCGGTATATACGGTAGATGGCGTGGTGCACTACTGCGTAGGCAATATGCCGGGCGCGGTGCCGAGGACGTCGACGATTGCACTGACAAACGCAACGCTTAAGTACGGTCTTCAGATCGCGGACAAGGGTCTGGAGCGAGCGTGCAGAGAAAATGAAGTGATCTATTCAGCGGTCAACACTTATGACGGAAAGCTGACATGCAGGAACGTGGCGGACAGTTTTGGAAAAGAATATACGGATATCAGGGGACTTTTCTGATATCTGTTTAAAGTGTAGAAGGCTGGAATTCTGATATGCAGAGTTTCAGTCTTTTTATATAATATAAAGTAATGCCATGTGATTTTTATGTGGTGAAAGTATACAAAAAATTCATAATAAATAAGTGGTATTATGTAATATCTTGTGGTATCATTAATCTAATGAGCACAAAATATATCTTAAAGACTGGCGGGAATCTGATGCAACTGCACAGTCTGGAGGAAAAGAGAAATGGAGGTTGAAGAATGGCAGCTAAGAAAGGTACAGTTCCATTTTCCGGGACAAAAGAACAGGAAGAGGCACTTATGAAAGTGATCCGCGAGCTCAAGGATGAAAAAGGTGCCCTTATGCCGATCCTGCAAAAGGCACAGGATATATACGGTTATCTTCCGATCGAAGTTCAGAAGATGATCTCGGATGAGACGGGGATCCCAATGGAGAAGATTTACGGTGTGGCGACGTTTTATTCGCAGTTCACCTTAAGCCCCAAAGGGAAATACCGCATCTCCGTCTGTCTCGGCACGGCGTGTTATGTAAAAGGCTCCGGGGATATCTACAATGCCCTCATGGAAAAGCTGGGTATCGTGGGCGGAGAGTGTACGCCGGACGGAAGATTTTCGCTGGATGCGTGCCGCTGTGTCGGCGCATGCGGGCTGGCTCCGGTCATGATGATCAATGACGAAGTCTACGGCAGGCTGACAGTGGACGATCTGGACGACATCCTGGCAAAATATGAATAAGCCATGATGCCGGAAATCTCTCTGAACATTCTGGATGTTGCCGAAAATTGCGTGAGGGCGGAGGCATCTCTTGTGGAGATCACAGTTTCCGTCCAGCCTGAGGAAGACACTCTTACTGTTGTCATCAGAGATGACGGATGCGGGATGACACAGGAACAGATGGCAAGAGTGCAGGATCCTTTTTTTACAACAAGGACCACGAGGAAGGTGGGATTGGGAGTCCCGTTTTTCAAGCAGGCGGCTGAGAGCACGGGAGGCAGTTTCCGGATTGATTCAGAAAAAGGAAAGGGGACAACAGTAAAGGCGGTATTCGGACTGTCACATATAGACAGGATGCCGCTGGGAGATATCAGCGCCACTGTCCAGACCTTGATCGTATTTAACGAACACATTGACTTCCGATATACATATGAGTACGGGACGAGATCTTTTGTCCTGGATACCAGGGAGATGAGAGAGATGCTCGGGGAAGGGATCTCCTTTTCAGAACCGGAGGTGTCTGCATTCATAAAGGATTATCTGGAGACAAACAAGGAGGAGACAGACGGAGGGGCAGATATCTGAATATCGAATAAATTATCAGCAGAAATGGAGGAAATATATGAAATCTCTTGAAGAATTACGTGCCATCAGAGAGAAAATGCAGGGCAAGGTCGGAGTCCGCGCGGAGAATGAAAACCAGATCCGCGTTGTTGTCGGCATGGCTACCTGCGGGATCGCAAGCGGAGCGAGACCGGTCCTTACCGCTCTGTCTGACGCGGTGCAGGAGCAGAACTTAAGTGAGAAGATCAGTGTCACCCAGACCGGATGCATCGGGCTGTGTCAGTATGAGCCTATCGTAGAAGTAATGGAGCCCGGCAGGGAGAAGGTGACTTATGTAAAGATGACACCGGAAAAAGCTATGGAGGTGCTGCGCCTTCATCTGCTCGGCGGACAGGTAGTAACGAAGTATACGCTGAGTGCGGCAAGGGACAACAACGCATAAAAGAAAAGGAGGCTTGAAAACTATGTATCGTTCACACGTACTTGTCTGTGGCGGAACCGGATGTACCTCCTCCGGGAGCCAGCGGATCAGGGAAAGACTGGAAAAAGAAATCGCGGCAAACGGGCTCTCCGAGGAAGTCGGCGTTGTCAAGACCGGATGTTTCGGACTCTGCGCTTTGGGACCGATCATGATCGTGTACCCGGAAGGAACATTTTATTCTATGGTGCAGGAGGATGACATCCCGGAGATCGTATCAGAGCATCTTTTAAAGGGGAGAGTGGTAAAGCGTCTCCTCTATGATGAGACTACAAAGACTGATAAGATCATCCCTCTGAATGAGACGAATTTCTATAAAAAACAGCACAGAGTAGCGCTGCGCAACTGCGGCGTCATTAACCCGGAAAATATCGATGAGTACATAGGGACCGGAGGATACGAGGCGCTGGGTATCGTGCTCACTGAGAAGACGCCGGAGGATGTGATCCAGATCCTCCTTGACAGCGGACTGAGAGGACGCGGCGGCGCCGG